>NZ_JAKJEW010000011.1:323-48988 GCF_022705245.1 Candidatus Skiveiella danica
CAGGCTCCAGACCTGAAAGCCCCCTGAGTCGGTGAGGATGGGCTTGTCCCATTTCTCGAACTGGTGCAGGCCGCCAAAGCTCTGCATCACGTCCAGCCCCGGACGCATCCACAGGTGGAAGGTGTTGCCCAGGATGATCTGCGCGCCCATGTCTTCCAGGCTGCGCGGCATCACGCCCTTGACGGTGCCGTAGGTGCCCACGGGCATGAAGATGGGCGTCTGCACCACGCCGTGGTTCAGCGTGAGCGTGCCGCGGCGGGCGTGGCTGTCGGGGTCGGTGGCGAGCAGTTCGAAGGTCAGCATGGTGCGGATTGTGCGGGTTGGGTGCGGCGCGTGAGCCACATGGCGTCGCCGTAGCTGAAGAAGCGGTAGCGCTGCGCGATGGCGTGGCGGTACAGGGCCATCACGTGCTCGTAGCCGGCAAAGGCGCTGACCAGCATCATCAGCGTGCTTTTCGGCAGGTGGAAGTTGGTGAGCAGCGCATCGACCACCTGGAAACGAAAGCCCGGCGTGATGAAGATCGTGGTGTCGCCCTGCATCTGGCCACCGGAAAGATCGGCGCCGGTACAACTGCGGGCCCAGGATTCGAGCGTGCGCACGGTGGTGGTGCCGACCGCCACGACCCGGCCGTCGCGCGCGCGGCAATCGAGGATGGCTGCGCGCGTGGCCTCGGGCACGTCGTACCACTCGCTGTGCATGGTGTGCTCGGCGAGGTTCTCGGTTTTCACCGGCTGGAAAGTGCCGGCACCCACGTGCAGGGTGACGCTGGCGCGTTGGACGCCGCGCGCCTGCAGCGCGGCCAGCACACCCTCGTCGAAATGCAGCGCGGCGGTGGGTGCGGCCACGGCGCCGGGGTGGCGGGCAAACACGGTCTGGTAGCGGCGCTCGTCGTCAGCGGTGTCGGTGTGGGTGATGTAGGGCGGCAGCGGCACGTGGCCGTGGCGCTGCATCAGGGCATGGGGCTCGTCGCTGAAGCGCAGGTGAAACAGCGCGCCGTCCGGCGCTGGCCAGCGCCCGAGCAGCGTCGCGGTGAAGCCACCTGTCAGGGTCAGCGTGGCGCCCACCGGCGGCTTCTTGCTGACCTTCATGTGGGCCACCACCTCGTGGCCGGGCAGGACCCGCTCCACCAGCAGCTCCAGCTTGCCGCCGGACGCTTTCTCGCCGAAGAGACGCGCCTTGATGACCTGGGTGTCGTTGAACACCAGCAGGTCGCCCGCGTTCAGCAGGGCGGGCAGGTCGCGGAAGGCTCGGTCAACGGGCGCCGGCCCGCTGCCATCGAGCAGGCGCGAGCCGCTGCGCTTAGGCGCGGGGTGCTGGGCCACCAGGTCGGGGGGCAGCGTGAAGTCGAAGTCGGCGAGGGTGAACAGCCGGCCGGAATCGGAGGAATTTGGGTGCATGTCGCTTGAGGGCTCGACGGACCCGTGCCAAGGGTGGAAAAGTCAAGGATTCTCACATGTGCAAACGCGCATCAGGTGTATTCGATGCCTGTCTGCTGCCATCCAATCAGACCGATGTGCGTCCGGTTCACTTCCATACCGGCGACCACCGTCAAGAAATCTGACTGCGAATAACTCGCGTTGCGTCCGTCCATGAAGCTAAGCAAGATATCCAGCGTAGCCGCATTGGCCTCAGACCCAACCACATTTCTGAAGGCCAGCCTCGCAAGATCGGCATTGCTGCCCGAACCGGCGAGCTGGCTCACCAGATGCACATCGATTGCCAGTTGGAAGACATCGTGCAGGCTCGACCCCTGATCAAACAGGCCCAGGATCAAGCCCACGATCTTCGGATTGCTGATGGCGGCAGGTGCTAGCACGCCGAGTACTTCAAGTGATTGGCCCGCATGATCACCTGGACTCAAGTCAAGGGCGAGCTTCTTGTCAGCAAACTGGAGCCGCTCGACGTCATGGAGCAGATCTATTCCTTCCAGGCCCAGTGTGTCTTGAGTGGACCAGGAGTTTGGTGCTGTTTTCGTGAGATGAAACTGGCCCCGTGTCCCTTTGAATAGCGAAGTGTCGATGCCCTGTCCTCCTTCAAGGATATCAGTGCCGCCACCGCCCATCAGCTGATTGGCGACGCCATTGCCGATCAACTTATCGTCGCCTGCACCGCCGACGGCGTTCTCGAACACGGCACCCCAGGCGATGGCCAGGTTGTCGGTGCCGTCGTAGTCATCGGGCGTTGGCGGGACCACCGGCGGGTTCGCCAGTCCGGTGATGGACGGATCGGAAAAGATGTGCAGGCTGGAGTAGTGTCCCTCGCGCAGGTCGATCAGGCAATTGGTGCTGAAATTGCTGGCCGAAATCGTGTCCACGCCGCCGGCGTCCCACAGGGTCATGATGAACGGCGTATCGGGATTGAAGGCGTAAACATCGTCCCCGGTGTGCCAGTTCATGTTGGCGCCATACAGACGCTGGATGGCGGCGATGTCCAACAACATGGGCGTGGAGGGATAGATGGGCACCACATCCCATGAAACGGTTGTCGAGCCGTCTGGCTCCAGTACAGCCGGGTGATAGCGAACGAACAGATAGTTCGGATGCTCGGTGTACGACATGACCGTGTACTGGTTGGTGTCATAGTTCGCCGGCATGGGTGAGCTGCCTTCGAAGGGATGCTCCAGCCACAGCGAGTGACCCACCTCATGGATCAGCGCCATATAGTTGAAACCGCCTGCTTGCCATTCGGAGTCGGGCTGTCCACCCATCAGCGCGTCTGACAGCCAGATGTCGCTGGCACTGGCCCAGAAGTCGTCGCTTTGCCAGGTCCAGGCGTCTGACGGCGGATTGGGTAGTGCGGTCCATGCAATGCGGATGTCGCCCACGGCGCCCGGGTTGTCCGGCACTTCGACGAACTGCAGGTTGGCCACCTGGCTCCAGGTTGACAATGCGGAGCGAAATGCCGCCTGCTGCATAGGATTCAGAGCGAAGCCGAGGGCAGGTTCGTTGAGGGGCGAATAGTTCGGATCAGTCGCCCAGGTTGCGAACGCTGAAGTGCTCCAAGGAAAGCTGTAGCTCAGGATGGCGCCTGTGCCCACGACGCCGCCTGCCTTGTAGTCACCGGTCAGGCTGTCCAGCAAGACGTCGCCCGATGCAGAAACGGGCGAGGTAGTGTGAGTGAATCCGTTTTGGGGTGAAGCCATGGTCCATCGGGTCGGGGAACACGCAGATTAGCATCCAGTCCTGGCTGTCAGGAAACCAAATGTAATTCGCGGAAGGCCGACGCTGACAGAGGATGGATGGCGGATGTCGTCCGGAAACGGTTGACTTACGGTGCGAAGCGCGGAGTGCGCGTGCAAGGCTGAACAGCACCAATTGCTATGAGGTGCATAGCGAGATACGTCCGTTTCGCGCTGGATAGTGCTTATTTTTGTTTGGAAATTGGGCCGAAGGACCGCCTTTGGCACCCGCCGCGGCGGGGCACGTGGACAATGCGCCCCATGTCCGCCTCACCGTCTTCCCCGACACCCCTGTCTCCCGCCACGCCCTTGACGGCGCCGCAGAAGGCGCTGCGCAAGCTGGGGCTGGTGCGGGACATCGACCTGGCCCTGCATCTGCCCCTGCGCTACGAAGACGAAACCCGCATCGTGCGGCTGTGCGAGGCGCGCGAGGGCGACGAGGCGCAGATCGAGGCGGTGGTGACGGCCAACGAGGTGAGCTTCAGGCCGCGCCGCCAGCTGCTGGTGACGGTGGACGACGGCTCGGACACCTGCACCCTGCGCTTTTTCAACTTCTACCCCTCCCAGCAGAAGGCGCTGGCCGTCGGCACCCGGGTGCGCGCCCGTGGCGAGGTCCGAGGCGGCTTTTCCGGGCGCACCATGATGCACCCGGTGGTGCGAGCGGCCGCTGGCGCGCTGCCCGATGCCCTGACGCCGGTCTACCCCACGGTGGCCGGGCTGCCCCAGGCCTACCTGCGGCGCGCGGTGGCCACCGCGCTGGCCCGGGCGGACCTGTCGGAGACGCTGCCAGCCGCCATTTCAGACAGAAATGCCGGCGTCCCTGCGTGGGACCTTCGGCGTTCGCTCACCTTTTTGCACCATCCGACGCCGGAGGTGTCGATCGCCGAGCTCGAAGCACGCAGCCACCCGGCCTGGCAGCGCCTGAAGGCCGAGGAGCTGCTGGCCCAGCAACTCTCCCAGTTGCTGGCCAAGCGCGAACGCGACCGCCTGCGGGCCCCGTCGCTGTGCGCCCATCCGGGCGGCCTGCACGAACGCCTGCTGGCCGCTCTGCCTTTTGGACTGACCGGTGCCCAGCGACGCGTCGGCGAGGAAATCGCCCGCGACCTGGCCCGGACGGTGCCGATGCACCGTCTGTTGCAGGGGGATGTGGGTTCCGGCAAGACCGTGGTGGCGGCGCTGGCCGCCGCCATCGCCATCGACGCCGGCTGGCAGTGCGCGCTGATGGCGCCGACCGAGATCCTGGCCGAGCAGCATTTCAGCAAGCTGATCGGCTGGCTGGAGCCGCTGGGCATCGGCGTCGCGCGGCTCAGCGGCAGCCAGAAGAAGAAAGAGCGCCGCGAGATGCTGGAACGGATCGAGTCCGGTGCAGCCGCGCTGGTGGTGGGCACCCACGCGGTGATCCAGGAGCAGGTGAAGTTCCGGCGCCTGGCGCTGGCCATCATCGACGAGCAGCACCGTTTCGGCGTGGCGCAGCGGCTGGCGTTGCGCGGAAAGATGGGGGTCGATCCGCAGGTGGCGGCGGATGATGGTGCCCCGGCCGCAGGACCGATGGAGCCCCACCTGCTGATGATGTCTGCCACGCCGATTCCCCGCACGCTGGCCATGAGCTACTACGCCGATCTGGACGTCTCCACGCTGGACGAGCTGCCGCCCGGACGCACCCCGGTCGTGACCAAGGTGGTCTCCGACCACCGCCGCGACGAGGTGATCGAGCGCATCCGTGCCCAGCTCGCGCAGGAACGGCAGGTCTACTGGGTCTGCCCGCTGATCGAGGAGAGCGAGGCGCTGGACCTGAGCAACGCGTCCGAGACCCATGCCGAACTCTCAGCCGCCTTGCCCGGCGTGTTGGTCGGCCTGCTCCATTCGCGCATGGCACCGGCTGAAAAGAAGGCCGTTATGGACCTGTTCAAGGAGGGGTTGGTCGGCGTGCTGGTGTCCACCACGGTGATCGAGGTCGGGGTGGACGTGCCCAACGCCTCGCTGATGGTGGTCGAGCATGCCGAGCGATTCGGCCTGTCGCAGCTGCACCAGCTGCGCGGGCGGGTCGGTCGCGGCGCGGCGGCGTCGGCCTGCGTGCTGATGTACAGCCAGCCCGAGGGCGGGCGGCTCAGCGAGGCGTCGCGCGAGCGCCTTCGCGCCATGGCCGAGACCCACGACGGCTTCGAGATCGCCCGGCGCGACCTGGAGATCCGCGGTCCCGGCGAGTTCCTTGGCGCGCGCCAGTCGGGCGCGGCGCTGCTGCGCTTTGCCGACCTGGCCACCGATGCGGACCTGCTGGAGTGGGCGCGCGCCCTGGCGCCGCGCCTGCTGGACCAGCACCCCGACATGGCGAAGCGCCACGTCGAGCGCTGGTTGGGGGGAAAATCGGACTATCTGAAAGCCTGACCCCCATGACCCTCACCGAACTCAAGTACATCGTCGCCGTGGCACGCGAGAAGCACTTCGGCAAAGCCGCCGAAGCCTGCTTTGTCTCGCAGCCGACGCTTTCGGTGGCGATTCGCAAACTGGAGGATGAGCTGGAGGTCAAGCTGTTCGAGCGCAGCGCCAGCGAAGTCAGCGTCACGCCGCTGGGCGAGGAGATCGTGCGCCAGGCGCAAAGCGTCCTGGAGCAAGCGGCCGCCATCAAGGACATCGCAAAGCGCGGCAAGGATCCGCTGGCCGGCCCCTTGAAGCTGGGCGTGATCTACACCATTGGCCCCTACCTGCTGCCGGACCTGGTGCGCAACGCGATCCGCCTTTCGCCGCAGATGCCGCTCATGCTGCAGGAGAACTTCACCGTCAAGCTGCTGGAGATGCTGCGCACCGGCGAGATCGACTGTGCCATCCTGGCCGAGCCCTTTCCCGACGCCGGCCTGGCTATCGCGCCGTTGTACGACGAGCCTTTCATGGCCGCGCTGCCCAGCCACCACCCGCTGGCGGCGCAGAAATCCGTCACCTCGGGCGAGCTCAAGAGCGAGACCATGCTGCTGCTCGGCACCGGCCATTGCTTTCGCGATCATGTCCTGGAGGTCTGCCCCGAGTTCGCCCGCTTTGCCAGCAATGCCGAGGGCATCCGTCGCAGCTTCGAGGGCTCGTCGCTGGAAACCATCAAGCACATGGTGGCCGCCGGCATGGGCGTGACCCTGGTGCCGCGCCTGTCGGTGCCCAAGGAGGCGCTGGCCGGGCGCAAACGCCGCAAGGACGAAGACGCGTTCGTGAAATACTTGCCGATCGTCGATGCGCAGTCGGCTGCGCCGCCCACCCGGCGCGTGGTCTTGGCCTGGCGGCGCAGTTTCACGCGCTACGAGGCGATCGCGGCGCTGCGCAATGCGGTCTATGCGTGCGAACTGCCCGGCGTGGCGCGCCTGTCCTGAGCGGAGCTGTTGTTGTGATTGAACGGTGCAAATTCAGCCCATCCGTCATTTCTGCTGGAACCTGTCCATGAAAACCGCACAACCCGGCATCCTCGCGCCGGTCCCGCCGCAGGGGCGCTACCTGTTCTTCACGCCCAAGCAGGCGTCCGCCCTGCGCGAAGCCCTAATGCGCCTGGCGCCACTGGTCGACGGACCGCAAGCCGTGGTTGGCATCGGTCCCGACGTGGTCGCCGCGTTGGGGGCCACGGTGCCGGGCCTGCGCGCCTTTGCGGCCTTGAAGGGGCCCGGGGTCGAGGTGCCCGCCACTCCCACCGCCCTGTGGTGCTGGCTGCGTGGCTCCGATCGCGGCAAGCTGGTGCATGCCACGCGCGCGATCGAAAAAGCGCTGGCACCGGCACTGCGGCTGGATCGTGTGATCGAGGCTTTCCGCCATGGCCGTGGACCCAATGGCCACGGCCGCGACCTGACCGGCTATGAGGATGGCACGGAGAACCCGGAGGATGCGGCGGCCGAAAAGGCCGCGCTGGCCCATCGCCAGGGCGCCGGCCAGAATGGCTCCAGCTTCGTGGCCGTGCAGCAGTGGGTGCACGACCTGGACGCTTTTGAAGCCATGGGGACGCGGGAGCAGGACAACATGGTCGGGCGGCGGCGCCGCGACAACCACGAACTGGACGACGCGCCGGCTTCCGCCCACGTCAAACGCACCGCGCAGGAGAGCTTCAAACCCGAGGCCTTCGTGCTGCGCCGCTCCATGCCCTGGGCGCTGGACCATCAGGCCGGGCTGATGTTCGTCGCCTTCGGCAAGTCCTTCGATGCCTTCGAGGCGCAGATGCGGCGCATGGCGGGCCTGGACGATGGCATCGTCGATGCGATGTTCCAGATATCCCGGCCGGTCACCGGCGCCTTTTTCTGGTGCCCGCCGGTGCGCCAGGACGCGACGGGCATGCGGCTGGATCTGCGCCAAGTGGGCCTGTGACGCGCATGGGCGAGCGGCTCCACCTGTACCTGGACCTGATCCGATGGAACCGCCCGGCGGGCTGGCTGCTGCTGCTGTGGCCGACGCTGTCGGCGCTGTGGATCGCCTCCGGCGGGTTTCCCGGATGGCACCTGCTGGCCGTGTTCACGCTCGGCACCATCCTGATGCGCAGCGCCGGCTGCTGCATCAACGATGTGGCCGACCGGGAGTTCGACCGCCACGTCAAACGCACCGCCCAGCGGCCGGTTACCAGTGGCAAGGTGGGTGTGACGGAGGCGCTGGCCGTGGGCGCGGTGCTTGCGTTGGCGGCGTTTGCGCTGGTGCTGACCACCAATCAGGAAACGGTGGCCTGGTCGTTCGCGGCGCTCGCCATTACTCTTGCCTATCCCTATGCCAAGCGCTTTGTTTCGATGCCGCAGGCGGTGCTGGGCGTGGCGTTCAGCTTCGGAATCCCGATGGCGTTTTCCGCAGTGACCGGCGAGGTGCCCTGGCTGGCCTGGTGGCTGTTGGCGGGCAACCTGTTCTGGGTGCTGGCCTACGACACCGAGTACGCGATGGTGGACCGTGACGACGACCTGCGCATCGGCATGAAGACCTCGGCCATCACGCTGGGACGCTTCGACGTGGCGGCCGTGATGGTTTTTTACCTGGTTTTCCTCATTTTTTGGGCTTTTCCCGGCATGAAATGGTCGTTTTCAGCTATTTTTATGATAGCTATCTCGGCTGCGCTCGCACAGGTGGTCTGGCACTACTCGCTGATCCGGTCGCGCCATCGGGAGGGCTGTTTC
Source organism: Candidatus Skiveiella danica (assembly GCF_022705245.1). Classification (NCBI taxonomy): domain Bacteria; kingdom Pseudomonadati; phylum Pseudomonadota; class Betaproteobacteria; order Burkholderiales; family Comamonadaceae; genus Candidatus Skiveiella; species Candidatus Skiveiella danica. The sequence continues at coordinate 8,619 of NZ_JAKJEW010000011.1, forward strand.
AAGGCGTTTCGTCTGAATCACTGGCTAGGCTTTACTGTTTTCACCGGCATCGCGCTGTCGGACCGGTTCGCCTGACGGATTTCAGCCGGCGCATCGGCCGCGGCGCCGGGCCGCCCCAAGCAAGGCCAGCCCCTCGCAGGGGCAGCGCAGCACACGCAGCGGCCAGCGGGGTGGCACTCAGGTCAGCTGCCGAATTCGTCGCCGAGTTCAGCGGCCCGGTGCCTGGCCGCATGCAGCGCGCGCATGAAGGCGTTCTTCAGGTCGTCCTGTTCCATCGACAGGATGGCGGCGTAGGTGGTGCCCCCCTTGGAGGTCACGCGCTGGCGCAGCACCTCGGGCGGATCGTCCGACGCGGCGGCCAGTTCCGAAGCGCCGACGAAGGTGCCCACCGCGAGGCGGTGCGCCTGCTCGCGGCTCAGGCCCATGTCTGCTCCGGCCTGGGTCATGGCCTCGAGGAAATAGAAGACATAGGCGGGGCCGGAGCCCGACAGGGCCGTCACCGCATCGAGCTGGCTCTCAGCCTGCACCCACAGGAACTGCCCCGTGGGCGCCATGACCCGATCCACCAGCGCCCGGTCAGCCTCAGTAACGGCGGGCCGGCCGAACAGCGCGGTCATGCCCTTTCCGACCAGAGCGGGGGTGTTGGGCATGGCGCGCACGATGCGCTGGGTGCCGAGCCAGCCGGCGATGCTGTCGCTGCGGATCCCGGCGGCCACGCTCAGGTGCAAAGCGTGTCCGGTATGAAGACTGGCCTGCAGCGCAGCTTCCTTGAAAGTCTGGGGCTTGACCGCCCAGACGACCAAAGAGGCCTTGGCCAGCGCCGGGCCGGGGCCATGCAGCGCCGTGATACCGAACTGGGCCTGCAGCTTGTCGCGGGCCTCGGCGTAGGGCTCGACCACGTCGATCTGCTGGGCGGTCATGCCCTGGCGCAGCAGGCCGCCGATGATGGCGCTGGCCATGTTGCCGCCGCCGATGAAGGTGATGTGAGAGGTCATGGTGATGCGCGTGGGGTGCTGGCGGCGACTGTACCAAGATTGGCGTTTGGCGGGGTCTGTCCGCTGGATCGGTGCAGGCCTTTGCGGTACGCTTGCCGACCATGGACTTCATTCTTTCCCTCGACCAGGGCACGACCAGTTCACGTGCCATTCTGTTCGACCGCGACGGGCACGTCGTGGCCACGGCGCAGCGGGAGTTCAGGCAGTCTTTTCCCCAGCCGGGCTGGGTGGAGCATGACGCGACCGAGATCTGGCAGACCCAGCTCGGCGTGATGCAGGACGTGCTGGCCCGGCAAGGGGTTGGTGCCAGTCAAGTGGCCGCCATCGGGGTCACGAATCAGCGAGAAACCACGGTGCTCTGGGACCGGCGGACGGGTGAACCCGTGGCGCCGGCCATCGTCTGGCAGGACCGGCGTACGGCTGGCGTCTGCGCGGCGCTTCGTGCCAAGGGCAAGGCGGGATGGATCCAGGAAAAGACCGGCCTGCTGCCCGATGCCTATTTCTCGGCCACAAAACTTGCGTGGCTGCTGGACCAGGTGCCTGGCGCACGGGCGCGCGCCGCCCGGGGCGAACTGGCCTTCGGCACCGTGGACAGCTGGCTGGTCTGGAAGCTGACGGGCGGGCGGGTTCATGCCACCGATGCCAGCAACGCCTCGCGCACCCTGTTGTTCAACCTGCAGACCCTGCGCTGGGATCCGGCGCTGCTGCGCCTGTTCGACATCCCGGCCTCCGTGTTGCCCCAGGTCGTGCCGTCCAGCGGCGTGCTGGGCGAGACCGAGCCTGCCCTGCTGGGTGCGCCCGTGCCCATCGCCGGGCTGGCAGGAGACCAACAGGCCGCCCTGTTCGGGCAGGCCTGCTTTGCGCCAGGCATGGCCAAGAACACCTATGGGACGGGCTGCTTCATGCTGATGAACACCGGCGAATCGCCGGTGGCCAGCCGTCATCAGCTGTTGACGACAGTGGCCTGGCAAGGCCCCGCGGGGGCGCCCCATCGGACCGCCTATGCGCTGGAGGGCTCGGTATTCATGGCCGGCGCGACGGTCCAATGGCTGCGCGACGGTCTGCAGATCATTCAGGCTGCCGACGAAGTGGGGCCCCTGGCGGCCAGTGTTGCGGATACCGGGGACGTCTACCTGGTGCCGGCGTTTGCCGGGCTCGGCACGCCGGACTGGGATGGTCATGCGCGCGGCACCCTGGTGGGCATGACACGGGGGACCACCCGCGCCCACATCGCGCGTGCCGCGCTGGAGGCGATCGCACTGCAGACGGCCGACGTGTTCGGCGCCATGGCCAAGGATTCGGGCATCGAACTGAAAGAGCTTCGCGTGGACGGTGGCGCCAGCCGCAGCGACCTGCTGATGCAGATGCAGGCTGATTTTCTGGGCGTTCCGGTTGTTAGGCCTCGGGTCACGGAAACCACGGCCCTGGGGGCCGCGTGCCTGGCCGGGCTCGCGACCGGCTTCTGGGGCGGCCCCGACGAAATTACTGCGCGCTGGGTCACGGACCGGCGTTTCGAGCCCTCTTTGCCGGACAGCGAGCGCTCGCGGCGCCTGGCGCGCTGGCGGCAGGCGGTCGAGCGTTCCAGGGGATGGGTGGAGCACTGAACATGACCTCCAACAAGGACGCGCCCCGGCTCACGCGGCGCGAAGACCTTCTGGCTGCGCTGCGCGAAGAGCGGGTCTGGGATCTCGCGATCATCGGCGGCGGCGCGACCGGACTGGGTGTCGCTCTGGACGCCGCCATGCGCGGCTTCAGCGTGGTGCTGGTGGAGTCCCGGGACTTCGCCGCAGGCACCTCGTCCCGAGCCACCAAACTGGTGCATGGCGGGGTGCGCTATCTGGCGCAGGGCAACGTTCCGCTGGTCACGGAAGCGTTGCACGAGCGCACCCGTCTCCTGCACAACGCGCCCCATCTGGCGCAGCCACTGGCCTTCGTCATGCCCTCCTATCAATGGTGGGAAGTGCCCTTTTATGGCATCGGGCTCAAGATCTACGACCTGCTGGCCGGCAGCCACGGCCTGGGCCGCACCGAATTCCTGAGTCGGCATCAGACGCTGCAATGTTTGCCGGGCGTGCAGCCTGCTGGCCTGGTTGGCGGGGTGAAATACTGGGACGGTCAGTTCGATGATGCGCGCGTCGCTCTGGCGCTGGCGCGAACGGCTGCTGCTCAGGGCGCTCTGGTCATCAACCACTGCGAGGTGAAGGGGCTGATTCACGAGGCCGGCAGAGTGGTGGGATTGACATGCGAGGACACCGAAACGCGGGAGGCCCTGAACGTGCGGGCCCGGTGCGTCATCAATGCCACGGGGGTCTGGGTGGACGGCTTGCGCCAGATGGACGGCGATGCGCTCGGGCGGCCTGCACGGCCCATGGTGGCGCCGAGCCAGGGCGTGCACTTGGTCGTCGATCGCGAGTTCCTGCCCGGCGACCATGCGCTCCTGGTACCCAAGACGCGGGACGGCCGGGTGCTGTTCGCTGTGCCCTGGCTGGGCAAGCTCATCCTGGGCACGACGGACACGCCTCGCCATGATCTGGCGCTTGAGCCCGAACCGTTCGGACACGAAGTCGCCTTCATCCTGAATGAGTCGGCGCGCTACCTGCGCCGGGCGCCGCAGCGTGCGGATGTCCGCAGCTGCTGGGTCGGGCTGCGTCCATTGGTCAAGCCCGCCGAAGCCAGCGAAGGGGACACCAAGGCCTTGAGCCGGGAGCACACTGTGCTGGTGAGCCGCAGTGGCCTGGTGACGGTCACTGGCGGCAAATGGACCACGTACCGCGCCATGGCCGAGGATGTCCTTAGCAAATGCATGGCGGATGCCCTGCTGCCCCACCGCCCGGGTGGTGCCACGCTCAAGCAGTTGCTCGTCGGCGCCGATGCCGGTGCCAGCGGCCGGCATCCGTTGAGCCAGGCGAGCGATCTGTCGGTCTACGGCCGCGAGGCCGCGTTCGTCGAGGCTTTGCCCGGCTCCGGACGGCAACTTGGTGGTGGGCTGACAGAGGCCATGGTGCGATTTGCCGTTCGCCACGAATACGCCCGCACGGTTGAGGATGTGCTCGCGCGTCGGGTCAGGTTGCTGTTTCTGGATGCGCGCCTGGCGTGCAGCCTGGCGCCGGCGGTGGGCGCGATCGTCGCAGAAGAATCCGGCCGCGACCCTGAAATTGCGGCTTTTGAAGCCCTTGCGGCGAAATATCTTCACCTGCCGGCCTGAAGACGCTTGACAGGTCGTTTGAGGTTTGCCATAATTCGAGGCTTCGCTTGAAAAGGCGCAAGTATCTGCCCAGCAAAAACGCCGTGAGTGGTTCATGGTGTGGACGACGGGCCCAAGACTGATCCGAACCATCCTGGCTTCAGGGTGCGCCGGATACAAGTTGGGAATATTGAAAAATGATCCAGACAGAATCTCGGTTAGACGTCGCCGACAACACGGGCGCCAAGTCCGTTTTGTGCATCAAGGTGCTGGGCGGCTCCAAGCGTCGCTACGCCAGCGTGGGCGACATCATCAAGGTCAGCATCAAGGAAGCCGCTCCGCGTGGCCGCGTCAAAAAAGGCGAGGTCTACAGCGCTGTGGTGGTGCGCACGGCCAAGGGCATCCGTCGCAGCGACGGCTCCCTGGTCAAATTCGACGGCAATGCAGCGGTCTTGCTGAATGCCAAGTTGGAGCCTATCGGTACCCGTATCTTCGGCCCGGTGACGCGTGAACTGCGCACCGAGAAGTTCATGAAGATCGTGTCCCTCGCTCCTGAAGTTCTGTAAGGACACGTCATGAACAAGATTCGCAAAGGCGACGAAGTCATCGTGATCACCGGGCGTGACAAGGGCAAGCGCGGCAAGGTCTCGCTGCGCAAGGATGATTCCACCCTGGTGGTCGAGGGCATCAACCTGGTGAAGAAGCACACCAAGCCCAATCCGCTCAAGGGCCTGCCCGGCGGGATCGTGCAGAAGGCCATGCCGATTCATCAGTCCAATGTCGCGATCTTCAATGCGGCAACCGGCAAGGCCGATCGCGTGGGCATCAAGGTGCTGGCTGACGGCAAGCGCGTTCGCGTGTTCAAGTCCAGCGGCGAAGAAATCAAGGTGGCATGACCATGGCACGACTGCAAAAGATCTATCGCGAAAAAATCGCTCCCGAACTGATGACGAAGTTCGGCTACACGTCACCCATGCAGGTGCCCCGCCTGACCAAGATCACGCTCAACATGGGCGTGAGCGAAGCGGTGGCGGACAAGAAGGTCATGGACAACGCCGTCGGCGACCTGACCAAGATCGCTGGCCAGAAACCGGTGGTGACCAAGGCCAAGAAAGCCATCGCGGGCTTCAAGATCCGTGAAGGCCAGGCAATCGGGTGCATGGTCACCCTGCGCGGCGTTCAGATGTACGAGTTTCTGGACCGTTTCGTGACGGTGGCGCTGCCCCGCGTGCGCGACTTCCGTGGTATCTCGGCGCGCGCGTTCGATGGCCGTGGCAACTACAACGTCGGCGTCAAAGAGCAGATCATTTTTCCTGAGATTGAATACGACAAGGTGGATGCCGTGCGTGGACTCAATATCAGCATCACGACGACGGCCAAGACTGACGAAGAGTGCAAGGCGCTTCTCGCTGGTTTCCGTTTCCCGTTCAAGAACTGAGGTGACCTGTGGCAAAAAAAGCATTGATTGAGCGCGAGCTCAAGCGGGACAAACTGGTTGCCAAGTACGCGAAAAAACACGCGGAACTGAAGGCGATTGCGGATGACGCGAAGCGCAGTGATGACGAGCGCGCCGTCGCCCGCCTGGGTCTGCAGAAGTTGCCCCGCAATGCCAACCCGACCCGTCAGCGCAATCGTTGCGCGATCACCGGTCGGGCCCGTGGCACGTTCCGTCAGTTCGGTATTGGCCGGTCCAAGATCCGTGAAATGGCGTTTGCAGGCGATATCCCCGGTATCGTCAAGGCAAGCTGGTAATCGGCAGGAGATTTAACATGAGCATGAGTGATCCCATCGCCGACCTGTTGACCCGCATTCGCAATGCGCAGATGGTGGCCAAGGCGACGGTCCAGATTCCCTCTTCCAAAGTCAAAGTTGCCATCGCGCAGGTTCTGAAGGACGAGGGCTATATCGACGATTTCCAGGTCAAGTCTGCCGACGGCAAGGCTGAACTCGAAATCACCCTGAAGTATTACGCGGGTCGCCCGGTGATCGAGCGCATCGAGCGTGTCAGTCGCCCTGGTCTGCGGGTCTACAAAGGCCGCGATTCCATTCCCTCCGTGATGAACGGCCTGGGCGTGGCCATCGTGACGACGCCCAAGGGCGTCATGACCGATCGCAAGGCGCGCGCCTCCGGTGTCGGTGGCGAAGTGCTGTGCTACGTTGCCTGATCGCGGCATCGAGGAGAAACTGAAATGTCCCGAGTAGGAAAAATGCCAGTGTCCATCCCCGCCGGGGTGGATGTGTCGATCAAGGATGACCAGATCCATGTAAAGGGTTCTGGTGGCGCCTTGCAGGTGGCTGCCAACGCGTTGGTGACGGTGTCCCTGGACGGGGGGGCGCTTAAATTCGTTCCGGCCAACGACTCGCGCGAAGCAAATGCCATGACTGGAACGCTGCGGCAGCTGGTGAACAACATGGTCATCGGCGTGAGCAAGGGTTTCGAGAAGAAACTGAGCCTCGTCGGCGTCGGTTTCAAGGCCCAGGCGCAAGGCGCCAAGCTGAACCTGAACGTGGGCTTCTCGCATCCGGTCAACAAGGAAATGCCTGCTGGCATCACGGTGCAGACCGCGTCGCCGACAGAGATTCTGATCAAGGGCTCTGATCGCCAGCGCGTCGGGCAGGTTGCCGCCGAGATTCGTGCCATTCGTCCCCCGGAGCCCTATAAGGGCAAGGGCATCCGCTATGTGGATGAGAAGATCACGATCAAAGAGACCAAGAAGAAGTAAGGAGCGGCAATATGTTGACCAAGAAAGAGCAGCGTCTTCGCCGGGCCCGACAGACCCGAATCCGCATCGCCAAGCAAGGCATCGCGCGGTTGACGGTGAACCGGACCAATTTGCACATCTACGCGACGGTCATTTCCGGCGACGGCAGCAAGGTGCTGGCCACCGCCTCCACCGCCGAAGCGGACGTTCGCAATGCCCTGACCGGTTCGGCTGGCAAAGGCGGCAACGCGGCAGCAGCTCAGGCTGTCGGCAAGCGGATCGCTGAAAAAGCCAAAGCGGCCGGCATTGAGAAAGTGGCGTTTGATCGCGCTGGTTTCGCCTATCACGGCCGCGTCAAGGCACTGGCTGATGCGGCTCGCGAAGCGGGCCTGCAGTTCTAAGCAGAGATCGGAAACAGACATGGCTAAATTTCAAGCAAGAGCGCAAGGTGACGGCCCTGAAGACGGCATGCGCGAGAAGATGATCGCGATCAATCGCGTGACCAAGGTTGTCAAGGGCGGTCGTATCCTGGGTTTCGCTGCGCTGACGGTCGTCGGCGATGGCGATGGGCGCGTTGGCATGGGCAAAGGCAAGTCGAAAGAAGTGCCGGCCGCGGTGCAGAAGGCGATGGAAGAAGCGCGCCGTAACCTGAACAAGGTTTCCTTGCGCAACGGGACTATTCATCACAACGTAACCGGCCACCATGGCGCGGCATCCGTGATGATGGCGCCGGCCCCCAAGGGCACGGGCATCATCGCCGGCGGTCCGATGCGGGCGGTCTTCGAGGTGATGGGGATCACCGACATCGTGGCCAAGAGCCACGGATCGTCCAATCCCTACAACATGGTTCGCGCCACGCTGGATGCGTTGACCAAGTCGACCACCGCGTCTGCCGTTGCTGCCAAACGGGGCAAGACGGTCGAAGAGATTTTCGCCTGATCGGGAGCCCGAGATGACTACACAACAAACCGTCAAAGTCCAGCTGGTTCGCAGTCCGATCGGTTGCAAGCAGTCGCATCGCGACACCGTTCGCGGCCTCGGCTTGCGCAGGCTCAACAGCACTCGCGAACTCCAGGACACGCCTGCAGTGCGCGGCATGATCGACAAGATCGCCTATCTGGTCAAAGTTCTCTGAGAGGTCCCTGATGGAACTCAACACTATCAAACACGCAGAAGGCGCCAAGCACGCCAAGCGCCGCGTCGGTCGCGGCATTGGCTCCGGCCTGGGGAAAACGGCCGGGCGCGGTCACAAGGGTCAGAAGTCTCGCGCGGGTGGTTACCACAAGGTCGGTTTCGAAGGCGGGCAGATGCCCATGCAGCGGCGCCTGCCGAAGCGTGGCTTCAAGTCTCATCTGCTGAAGTTCAACGCTGAAGTCACCTTGTCCGCACTGGAGCAGCTGGGCGCGCCCGAAGTGGATGTGCTGGCGCTGAAGCAAGCCGGTCTGGTGGGGCAGTTGGCCAAAGTGGTCAAGGTCATCAAGTCGGGATCGATCAGCAAGGCGGTGAAACTCAACGGCATCGGCGCGACCGCTGGCGCCAAGGCTGCCATCGAGGCGGCCGGTGGTTCGATTGCCTGAGCCGAAGCATTGAAGGCGAAGACCTGTGGCAACTAGCGCGGCACAAATTGCAAAAACCGGCAAGTTCGGCGACCTTCGTCGGCGGCTGGTATTTTTGTTGCTCGCCCTGGTGGTCTATCGGGTCGGCGCCCATATTCCGGTCCCTGGAATTGATCCGGGTCAACTCCAGCAGCTCTTCAAGGGGCAGCAGGGCGGGATCCTGAGTCTCTTCAACATGTTCTCGGGCGGGGCGCTGTCGCGGTTCACCATCTTCGCGCTGGGCATCATGCCGTATATCTCGGCATCGATCATCATGCAGTTGCTCACCTACGTGGTGCCCACGTTCGAGCAGCTGAAAAAAGAGGGTGAGTCCGGTCGTCGCAAGATCACACAGTACACCCGTTTTGGAACCTTGGGGTTGGCACTTTTTCAGTCGCTGGGCATTGCTGTCGCATTGGAAAGCCAGGCTGGTCTGGTGATTGATCCCGGTCTGGGATTCCGCATGACCGCCGTGGTGACGCTGACCTCCGGAACGATGTTCCTGATGTGGTTGGGAGAACAGATCACTGAGCGTGGACTGGGTAACGGGATTTCGATCATTATTTTCGCGGGCATTGCCGCGGGCCTGCCGAATGCAATCGGGGGTCTTCTGGAGTTGGTTCGTACTGGTGCCATGAGCATTCTCGCGGCCATCTTCATTGTGACGATCGTGTGTCTGGTGACGTACTTCGTGGTTTTCGTCGAGCGTGGGCAGCGCAAGATTCTGGTCAACTATGCGCGGCGACAGGTCGGGAACAAGGTCTACGGCGGTCAGTCGTCACACCTTCCGCTGAAGTTGAACATGGCCGGTGTGATTCCGCCGATCTTTGCTTCTTCGATCATCCTGTTGCCCGCAACGATCGTCAGCTGGTTCAGTTCCGGCGAGTCCATGCGATGGCTCAAGGACATCGCGGGTGCTCTGACGCCTGGGCAGCCGATCTACGTGATGTTGTATGCCGCCGCCATTGTGTTCTTCTGTTTTTTCTACACGGCGCTGGTGTTCAACAGTCGGGAGACCGCTGACAACTTGAAGAAAAGCGGCGCGTTCGTTCCGGGAATCCGCCCCGGTGACCAGACCGCGCGCTACATCGACAAGATTCTGCTTCGCTTGACCTTGGTCGGAGCGGTGTACATCACCTTTGTCTGCCTGTTGCCGGAGTTCCTGATCCTGAAATACAACGTTCCGTTCTATTTTGGTGGTACCTCGTTGTTGATCATCGTGGTGGTCACGATGGATTTCATGGCCCAGGTGCAGAACTACCTGATGTCGCAGCAGTATGAGTCGCTGTTGAAGAAGGCGAACTTCAAGACGACGCTGGGCGGTTGAACGGGCGAGTTTCCGGGCAGAGTGCCCGTTGGGTTGAGTTTGGATATTAGGAGAGTGAAATGAGAGTCTCGGCTTCGGTCAAGAAAATTTGCCGCAACTGCAAGGTCATCCGACGCAAAGGCATTGTCCGCGTGATCTGTACCGATCCGCGTCACAAACAGCGTCAAGGCTGATTGCAAGAGTTTTAGAGGACGAACATGGCACGTATAGCTGGCATCAACATTCCGCCGCAGAAACACGCAGAGATTGGCCTGACCGCCATTTTCGGCATCGGACGCAGCCGCGCGCGCAAGATCTGCGACGCCTGTGGCATCGAATACTCGAAGAAGGTGAAGGATCTGACCGACGGCGATCTTGAAAAGATTCGCGATCAGATCGCCCAATTCACGATCGAAGGTGACCTGCGTCGCGAAACCACGATGAACATCAAACGGTTGATGGACATCGGCTGCTATCGCGGTTTTCGTCATCGCCGCGGTCTGCCGATGCGCGGACAGCGTACCCGCACCAACGCACGGACCCGCAAGGGACCGCGCAAAGCGGCAGCGGCACTGAAGAAATAAGCAGATCGAGAGTTCAACATGGCTAAATCTCCCTCCAATAGCGCTGCTCAACGGGTTCGCAAGAAGGTTCGCAAGAACGTTGCGGACGGTATTGCCCACGTGCATGCATCTTTCAACAACACGATCATCACGATCACCGACCGTCAGGGCAATGCGTTGTCTTGGGCGTCGTCCGGTGGTCAGGGTTTCAAGGGCTCGCGCAAGTCGACACCCTTTGCAGCCCAGGTGGCCTCTGAAGTTGCAGGACGTGCGGCCATCGATCAAGGGATCAAGAATCTGGATGTCGAGATCAAGGGCCCGGGTCCCGGCCGGGAATCGTCAGTCCGTGCTCTGGCCGCATTGGGTATTCGCATTTCGTCCATCGCCGACGTGACGCCGATGCCTCACAACGGATGCCGTCCGCAAAAGCGTCGGCGCATCTGATTTCAACCAAGCCCACCGCCATCACGGATCCTGTGATGGCTCCCGCGCCACAGCGCGGAAGATGACAAAAAGGAAGTTCAAGTGGCAAGATACCTCGGCCCCAAGGCCAAACTCTCACGCCGTGAAGGCACCGACCTGTTTCTGAAGAGCGCACGGCGTTCGATCAGCGACAAGTGCAAGTTTGAAGCCAAGCCTGGCCAGCATGGCCGCACGTCCGGCCAGCGGACGTCCGATTTCGGTCTTCAGTTGCGCGAGAAGCAGAAGGTCAAGCGGATGTACGGCGTTCTCGAGCGGCAGTTTCGCAAGTATTTTGAAGAAGCGGACCGTCGCAAGGGCAATACCGGCGCCAACCTGATGTTCATTCTCGAGTCGCGTCTGGACAACGTCGTGTATCGCATGGGCTTCGGCTCGACCCGTGCCGAGGCCCGTCAACTGGTTTCGCACAAGGCGGTGACTGTCAACGGACAAGCGGTCAACATTCCCTCGTTCATGGTCAAGGCGGGTGACGTGGTGTCCGTCCGCGAAAAGTCGAAGAAGCAGGCGCGCATCTCCGAGGCGCTGCAACTGGCCCAGCAAGTTGGGCTGCCGGCTTGGGTGGAAGTGAACGTGGACAAGGTCGAAGGCGTGTTCAAGAAGGTACCGGATCGCGATGAGTTCGCGGCCGATATCAACGAATCCCTGATCGTCGAACTGTATTCCCGCTGATTCGGTTCCTGGTTAACTCGCTTGTACCAGTGCACCTCAAGGGGTATCACTGGTGCTTCATCAGCCTTACCGGTGTAACGAGCCGGGGGTATTGATAAGGATGTCTGAATGCAAACGAATTTGCTGAAACCCAAAGCCATCAACGTGGAACAGCTCGGCCCGAACCGGGCGAAGGTCACGCTGGAGCCGTTTGAGCGGGGCTATGGGCACACCTTGGGCAACGCGCTGCGTCGCGTCCTGCTGTCCTCCATGGTCGGCTATGCCGCCACGGATGTGACGATTGCCGGCGTGCTGCATGAGTATTCGTCGATCGACGGCGTGCAGGAAGACGTGGTCAACATCCTGCTGAACCTCAAAGGCGTGGTGTTCAAGTTGCACAACCGCGACGAGGTGACTTTGAGCCTGCGCAAGGACGGGGAAGGCCCCGTGACCGCAGCCGACATCCAGACGCCGCACGATGTGGAAATCATCAACCCCGGGCACGTCATCGCCACCCTGTCGCAGGGCGGAAAGCTTGACATCCAGATCAAGGTCGAAAAAGGCCGCGGTTATGTCCCCGGTGGCATGCGCCGCTATGCGGATGAGAGCACCAAAGCGATTGGGCGCATCGTGCTGGACGCCTCGTTCTCTCCGGTCAAACGCGTCAGCTACACCGTCGAAAGCGCCCGTGTCGAACAGCGCACCGATTTGGACAAATTGGTGATGGAGATCGAAACCAACGGTGCAATCACCGCTGAAGACGCGGTTCGCCAGTCTGCGAAGATCCTGGTGGAGCAACTGGCCGTCTTTGCCCAGCTTGAAGGCAGCGAACTGGCCGCGTTTGACGCTCCGGCCCAGCGTGGCGGCAATGCGCAATTTGATCCGATCCTGTTGCGCCCTGTCGACGAGCTGGAGTTGACGGTTCGTTCTGCCAACTGCTTGAAGGCGGAGAACATCTACTACATCGGCGATCTGATCCAGCGCACCGAGAACGAGCTCCTGAAGACGCCGAACCTGGGCCGTAAATCGCTCAATGAAATCAAGGAAGTGCTGGCTTCGCGCGGGCTGACCTTGGGAATGAAGCTTGAAAGCTGGCCTCCCGCCGGACTCGACAAGCGTTGAGCACCGAGCTGATGGGTGCTGTTGGTGCCCATCTAACCGCGCGCGGTACCTGATACGGCCGTGCGCTTGAACAATAAATGAAATGAAAGGATCGCATCATGCGTCACGGACACGGACTTCGTAAACTGAACAGGACCAGCGAGCATCGCCTCGCGATGCTTCGCAACATGATGAATTCGCTGCTCCAGCACGAAGCCATCAAGACGACGGTGCCCAAGGCCAAGGAATTGCGTCGTGTTGTCGAACCCATGATCACGCTCGCGAAGGAGCCGACCTTGGCAAACCGTCGGCTGGCTTTCAACCGCCTGCGCGACCGTGACATCGTCACCAAGCTGTTTGACGTTCTGGGCCCGCGCTACAAGGCTCGCCCCGGTGGCTACACCCGCATCTTGAAGATGGGTTTCCGGGTGGGCGACAACGCGCCCATGGCCCTGGTTGAACTGGTTGATCGCCCGGCGGAAGCGGAATCGACGACCGCGAGCGACGCTGCAGCGCAATAAATGCTATAATTTCATTCTTATCGCGCGATGGAGCAGCCTGGTAGCTCGTTGGGCTCATAACCCAAAGGTCGCAAGTTCAAATCTTGCTCGCGCAACCAATTTTCAGCACGACCCGCTGATCCCAAAACGCCCACTTGTGTGGGCGTTTTGCTTTTGGCAAGGAAGTTCCGGGTGGTCCAGTGGCAGGCTTCGCCTGACCGTGTCAGATGGATGCGTCTGGGAGCGGCCGTGACGGGCGTCAAAGAAGCGATCCGGTGGCGATCCGTTGGCGGTCCGGTTCGACACATACAGCACCCGATGATGTGCATGGATCGTCAACACTTCGCCCGGATGGCGCGGCTGGCGGGGATCGAACCCACGACCCTTGGCTTCGGAGGCCAATACTCTATCCACTGAGCTACAGCCGCAATTTCCACAGAAGGAAAGCCGGGAATTATCGCACGCCGGCTGGTCGGGAGAGACGGAGTCAGCGTATCATCCGGCAATATTTTCCAAACAGGAGGACTTGAGCATGACCGACTATTCCGAAGCCACCCTGGCCACCAAGGAGAAACTGGCCGCCGACTTGCGATTGGTGATCGCCGACGCCGAAGAGCTCCTTCAGATCACGTCCAGCCAGACCGGCGACAAGGTGGCGGAGTTGCGGGCTCGCGTCGCGGAGAACCTGCGGGTGGCGCGCGCGAAACTGTCCGATGCCGATGCGGCAATCCGCGACAAAGCCCGCGAGGCGGCCCGGGCCACCGATGACTATGTTCACGAAAACCCGTGGCGCTCGATCGGCATCGCAGCGGGTGCCGGCCTGCTCGTCGGCCTGCTGATCGGACGTCGCTGAAACCCATGCGCCAGCCATGAGTGCTCCGGCCCCTCCGGAACGCTTGGCGGTGTCGCTGCGCGGGTTCTCGGCCAGCTTGGTCGAGTTTCTCGCGATTCGGCTGGAGCTCGCCAGCGTTGAGGCGCGCGAAGAGGCGCTGCGCCTGGGCGAGTTGCTTCTGTATGGTGCCATCGCGGTTATTCTTCTGGCTCTCGGGCTCACCTTCCTGGCCATCCTGCTGACGGTGCTGCTCTGGGAGAACCATCGACTGCTTGCGCTGGCTGTCTTTGCCACCGCCTTTCTCAGCTTGGGGGGCGTGGCCGCTTTCGCCGCACGTGCCCGGTTCGCCCGGGGGTCGCGGCTGTTTGAGGCGAGTCTGGCCGAACTCGATCGCGACAAGCAAACCCTGCGCCCATGAGCCGGGCCCGTGAAGATCTGGCGTTGCGCCGGCGGCATCTGGTGATCCGATCGACAGAGGCCCGGGCGCAATTGCTTGTGCAGTCAGCCGCCCTGCTGCCTCTGTTGACGGTGGGTGACCGTGTGCGTGCCGCTGTGCGATGGGTGCGCCAGCATCCGCACGTGCTGTTCACCCTGACCGTGGTGATCGTGGTCACGCGGCCCAGAGTGGCGTGGCGATGGGGTTTTCGGGCCTGGTCGGCGGTGCGGTTTATGCGGAAAGTCCGCCAACGATTGGCCGCCTGGGAACCTCGTTAGGCGCCTCAGACGCGTCTGCCAAAAACCGGGCACGTCGATATAATCCACAGCTTTTCGTGCCCGTTGCCGGGCCGCCCCGACAATCTGAGGACACCATGAGCGCCAACGGTCAAGACTCCAGCCACGAAGAAGCACACACCGGCCCGATCAAGACGCCCAAGCAACTGCTGCTGGCGAGTCTGTATGCCTTTGTGGCGCCGGTCTTCATCATCATCGGATTGGTCTATTTCGTCACCTCCGGCCCCAGGCCGCAGTCGGATCCGGACGCCTTCGAGCGGGGCGTGGCCACCCGGATCCAGAAGGTCGGCAGTGTCGAGATCCGCGACGCCAACCGTCCCCTGAAATCGGGCGAGGAGGTCTACAAGGTCCAGTGCGCGGCCTGTCACGCGGCGGGCGTGGCTGGTGCGCCCAAGTTCCAGGATGCGGCGGCCTGGGGTCCACGAATCGCGACCGGTTTTGATGCCCTGCTGAACTCGGCGCTCAAGGGCAAGAATGCGATGGGCCCGCAGGGCGGTGGTGACTTCTCCGACATCGAGATCGGTCGAGCCGTGGTGTATCTGGCCAACGCCGGCGGCGGCAAGTTCGAAGAACCCAAGGCACCCGCCGCGCCGGCGGCCGATTCTGCCGCCGCACCAGCGTCCGCGCCGGCCAAATAGGCCTCGCAACCACCCAGTCGGTCGGTCATCGACCGGCCGGCGGGCCCTCCGTGGCCGCGCAAAGCCTTCCATTTCGATTCAAGGGCCACTTTCTCTTGGTCGAATCGCCCCAGTTCCCGCGTCAGCTGGCCACGGGCAGCTATCGAATAAGGAGCTAAGTCTGCCGGTGATGGGCGGCCTGCGGGCTGGGCACGTAGCCGAACGCCGCGGCCAGCTGGCCGGAGCGCACGTCGCAGGGCGTCCAGCGCCCGGATTCGACCATCCCGGCGGCCATCGCCACGTCCTGCGTATGAACGAGGCCGAAACCGATGTCGGTGTCGAGGTACAAGCGCCCGTGTTCGTCCAGCAGGCAGCTTCGCACCTGCGCCACGCGGCCGGTGTGCGCCGTCACCCCTTCGACCCCGTCATCAGCAGCGTGCAAGCGCCAGATCCACGGAGTGGCCTCCAGTTCGACAAACACCCGCTGCGGCCCGTTTTGGAAAAACCAGCGTCCGGCCGAGTCGGGTTCGTAATTGCGCTGGATGAATTCGATCAGCTTGTCGTGCCTGAGCAGCGAACCGCGCGCGCCCGGCGGTCCGGGGCGATCCAGCCTGGGGAAGGACCCTAGCGCTTGCGTGCGGTCGTCGCGCATGTACCAGTTGCCGCGCGCGTCCAAGCCAAGCCAACCATAACAATCGGGTACGTGGGGCCACTTCGCAAGCGCCTGTCTGACGATGTCATCCATGGCGCCATTATTGTCGAGCCCCATTCACCTGCCGCATCAGCCACAGACCCACAGCTTCCGGCATGGAGCGCACATGACCCGGCGGCCGCCCCTGTGCGAACCCGACGTGGCCCCCGTGCCGGGGCTGCCAGAGCGTGACCAGGGGACCGACTTCGCGGGGTCGCGGCAGGCTGGCGGCGGGCACGAACGGGTCGTTCAGGGCGTTGACCAGCAGTGCAGGAATGCGAATGCGTGGCAGGTGTGGCTTGGCCGAGGCTCTTGCCCAGTAATCCTCGGTGCTTCGAAAGCCGTGCAACGGCGCGGTGAAGTGCTGGTCAAAGGCGTACAGGTCGCGCGCGGCAAGCAGCGCGGCGCGGTCGAAGAGCCCGGGGTGTTGGGCCAGCTTGGCCAGTGCCTTGGGCTTCATGGTGTTCAGGAACATGCGGGTGTAGACCAGCCGGTTGAAGCCGCGCCCGATCGCATGGCCCCCGGCCGACAGATCCAGCGGGGACGACACGGCGGCCACCGCGTCGGCCACGCCGGCTGCGGCAGCGCCCATCTCGCCGGCCCAGCGCATCAGCGCGTTGCCGCCGAGGGAGATGCCCACCGCCAGCAGCGGGCCGCCGCCTTGGGCGGTGTGGCGTGCGCGCAGCCGCCGCAAAATCCAGTCGATCTCCTCGAAATCACCCGAATGGTAGGCACGCGGGCCCCGGTTCAGCTCGCCGCTGCAACCGCGGAAATGCGGCACCGCGTAGGCGATGGCGTGGGCTGCACACCAGTCGGCAAAGGCCTCGGCGTAATGGCTGCGCGACGAGCCTTCCAGGCCGTGAAACAGCACGAGCAGCGGTCTTCCGGCTGATCCGGGCGTCCCGATCGTCGGAATGGTCGTCCCAGCCATCGGTGTGGCCACTACGGCCTGGACGCCCAAGCGCGCATCCGCCCCGAAATCCACATCCACAAAGTCGCCGTCCGGCGTGTCCCAGCGCTCACGGCGGTACGTCGGCGGTGCCGCGACAAAGCGCCGCGCAGCGAGCGCCGGCCAGATGGTTTGCAGGTTGCCGCCCGGCAACCACCAGGGTGCTACATCATTCATAGCGAGTGATGACTGACCGGCGGAGGAAAATGCCAAAAAAAGTCAACTTTCGAGCACAAGAACGAACCTGACCGGCGGCGGGCGCGGGTCTGGTCGCCAACCAGAGCCTCAATGGAGCACCTGAGCCCCGCCAGCGGCGTCTTCGATATCCTGCAAGGTACCCGGGCTGGCATGGTGGGCCACCAGACGCCAGCCCTGCGGGGTCTTGTGATACACGTTGGTGGCGATCACGCAGGCGGTCTGTGGCCCCTGCTCGGTCATCACGACCACGCGCTCCAGCACGTTATGCATCGCGCTGGCCAGCGACTCCACCCGCCGCACCCGCTGTGCCAGCACCGGAATGCCGCCGTTGGCAAAGACAGCCTCGAATGCCGCGCGAATGGCCGCGTTGCCCACATGCCGAGGTCCGCCGGGGTGCACGCAGACGATGTCGTCTTCGTCGGCCCAGCAGGCCATGAGTTGCGCGATGTCGGCGTTCTGCAGCGCCTCGTAAAACGCGGCCTCGACTTCATCGGGTTGGCCACCGACGGTGGCCGCGCGCAACCGTGCCTTGGACATGGGAGATTCGATGCGGATGGATGAACAGGAAAGTGTCGGGACGATTTTGCCGTGGAATGCCCACGCCTGGGAATGAGAACGCCGCTTACCCCGCGCCGCAACCGCCGGCGGGATTTGTCGCGCAGACGCAGGAGCCGCTCTCGAGGCGGTTGCCATCGTGCCCCATGGCCTCTTTTCCCGAAAACAGCCCGAATGTGAACGAAAAATGGCACTACCCAGCGTTGGATAGCCAAAGCAAGCTATAAATTGAGTAGCGTCCTGCTTGCCCCTCAGGAGCCGTTCAACGCACGCGCGGCCCCTTGGGCGCCAGCAGCCGGCGATTGATGGCATGGGCTGCGTCCAGCTCCTGCTGCAGTGCGCGGCTGACCTGGGTGAGGGCCAGGATCTTGCGGTTGGCCTCGCGCAGGTGATCGGACAGGCGCTTCGATATCGCCAGCAGCAGGCGAGCCGCCACGGCAGGTTGCTCGCTCATCAGTTGGGCCAAGGCGTCCCGGGTCAAGCGCCCCGCTGAGACATCGGTGGCGGCCACACAGGTGGCCGAGCGCGGCGAGCCGTCGATCAGGCTCATCTCGCCGATCAGGCTGCCGGGGCCCAGCACCGTCACCACCAGGCCTTCGCTGGTGGGAGAGGCCTGGTTTTCCACCGTCACGTCGCCGTCGATCACCAGCAGCATGTCGTCCCCATCGGTGGCGTCGCCGGCATGGAAGATCGTGGTGCCGCCCGGGATGCGCCGGGGTTGCATGTAGGTCACCACCTCGCGCGCGTCGGCCAGGCTCAGCTGCACCAGCGCGCCCGGTGTGATGAGCTGGCGCGCGGCACGTTCCTGCGGGGGGAGGTGATCGTCTGGGGCGTCGTCCATGGTGGACGCATTGTAGAAGCCATGGCGTCGCATGTGCCAGAGCAGTGAACCCGGCAGCAGCGACGTGCCGCTTCATTCGTCGACGTCAGGCGGCGCCAGCGGCTTGCGCAGGGCGGCCGCCCAGTCGGCATGCTCCCCGGGAAACGCGGCGCGGAATCGGGCGAGGTGTTGCAGCGCCTCGTCGTCACGGCCCAGCATCACAGCGCTTTCGACGGCTTTTTCAATCACCCGGGGTTCGGGCGAGAACCGCAGCAGCGCCGTGGCCGTGGCCAGCGTCCATTCGGCGTTGGCACGATCCAGCGACGTGGTGGTCAGCTCAGCAAAGCGCACCTGATCACGGAAGAGCCAGGCCTCGCGCGATTTCTCCAGCGTCTGGTCGGCGAAGGTGGCGCTGCGCTCTTCGGGCGACAGGTAGACCTGCCGCGCACGATGGTAGTCCAGCGCCGCCAACACAACACCCACCCCCAGCGGAACGGCCAGCGCCAGGGCGGCAAGCGGGCGGCGCGAGCCGGATTGGGGCACTGCCACCAGTAAGCCCAGGCAAATGCCCGCGGCCATCTGGAACGGGCCGTACCACAGCGGATACTCCAGCAAGCTGTGCAACCCCATGACCGCCAGCACCGCCCAGGCCATCTGCCGCAGCGCATCGGTCTCACGCCAGGGTTGCAGGCGCAGCACGGCCCACAGCGCGGCGCCGCACAGGATCAGCGCCACCGGGAGCCCCAACTCCACCGCCAGATGCAGCGGCAGGTTGTGGGCGTTGTCCAGAATGTCGCAGAACCGGGGGCCGTCATAGAGCGTGGCGAAGTGCGCGTAGTCGAGACGGCCCCAACCCCAGCCCCACCAGGGCTCCAGACGGATCAGATCGAGCACATTCGACCACAAGGTGGTGCGACTGGCGCAACTGAGCGCACCTTCGCTCAGGCGGGTGAAGATGCCCGCATGCGCTCCTCCCGGGATCAACAGCGGCATGGCCAGCGCGGTCAGCAGGTAGATCGGCAGCACCGGCGCCAGCACCCAGCGCGCGGCGCGCTCCCGGTGCAGGCCCCACAGCAAGGCCAGACCCAGGATCAGCAGCAACTGGAACAAACCGGTGCGTGAATGCGACAACGCATTGCCCGCGGCCAGCAGCACGGCCGCAAGGACTACCGGCATGGGTCGCCGGAACCTGTCGTCATGGCGAGCCAGCCACAACAGTGCACACAAGGCAATGCTGGTCAGACTGGCATAGTGGTTGCGCTGGCGCAGGTTGCCGAAGGCGTCGCCCAGGGTGGCTGGGCTGACCCACGGCGCCAGCGCCTGTGCCGAGCCGGTGTATTGCAGAACGCCCATCCCAACACTGACCAGCCCGGCCAGCAGCCAGGCCCGCGCCACCACCCGGCCATCGGCTGGGTCGGCTCCAGCAAATCGGAGGGCGCAGGCCATGATGGCCAGCAGGCTCATGCCCAAAGCCAGAACCTCGGCGCCAGGCGGTAGCCCGGTGCGCCAGAACGCGGCGCCGAAGAAGAGCGCGGCCACGCCGCCCGGCAACGCGAGCCGGGTCGCCGCGCCCCCAACGGGCGCGCGGGTCAACACCAGGGCCGCCGCACAAGTCCAGCTCAACAGCAAGGGCACGACGCTCGGCGTCGGGCCGGGGCTGAAGGGGTTGAGCCAGGGGAGGGCGAGAAGGACGAAGGCGATCGCCATGAAAAAGTCATGCCCCAAGGCCATATCAGGCCGCCGCGGCGGCCTCCACCATCCGCCTCACCACCTCGGCCATACGTGTCTCGGCCTGCCAGCCCAGTTGTGCCAGGGCCAGGGACGGATCGGCGCGGCTGATCCGGATGTCGGTCGGTCGCATCAGGGTCGGGTCGGTTTCAACATGGTCCGTCCAGTCCAGCCCCAGGGCTGCAAAGGACTCGGCCACGAAGTCTCTCAGGGCACGGGTTTCCCCCGTTGCAATGACGAAATCCCGTGGCGCGTCATGCTGCAGCATGCGCCACATGGCTTCCACGTATTCGGGCGCCCAGCCCCAGTCGCGCTGGATGTCGAGGTTGCCCAGTCGAAGCCGCTCGCCACCGCCGCCGGCGATGCGACAGGCTGCGCGCACCACCTTCTGCGTGACGAAGCGCTCCGGGCGCAGCGGCGATTCGTGGTTGAACAGAATGCCCGAGCAGGCAAACAGGCCATAGGCCTCGCGATAATTGGCCACCTGCCAGAATGCGGCTGCCTTGGCTACGGCGTAGGGACTTCGCGGACGAAATGGCGTTTCCTCATTGGCAGGGGTGTCGCCCGTGTCTCCGAAACATTCACCCGAACTGGCGTTGTACAGGCGGATGCCTTGGTTCAGAAAGCGGATGCTTTCCAGCAGGTTCAGCGTGCCGATGCTGATGCTCTCCAGCGTTTCCACCGGTTGCTCGAACGAGAGGCCCACCGAACTCTGGCCCGCCAGGTTGTAAACCTCCGCCGGTTGGTGGCGCGACAGCACCTGCAGCACGCTGCGGAAATCGTTGATCGCCATGGAGACCACCTGCACCTGGCTACGGATGCCCAGGCGATCCAGGTTGTCAAAGCGGCTCATCTGCGCGTCACGCGCGGTGCCGATCACGCGGTAGCCTTTGGAAAGCAACCGCTGGGCGAGGTAAGCGCCATCCTGGCCGGAGATGCCGCAGATCAGGGCGGTTGGGTTCATGTCTGAACGAGGGTGTGCCTTTGCATCAAATCGGATGCGAGGATTCGGGCGGTGCGGTTTTCGTAGCTCAATATGGGTCAAGCGGCAGAAAGGCCACAGGGAGCAAATTATCCTTTCGCAGCAGCACCGTCCAGAACGACTTGCGACTGACCAGCGGCAGCCACATCAGCTCAGACTCGGGCACACCGGCCCTTTGAACGGCAACGTCCAATGACGCTCCTGCGGCTGGCTTGAGGGCTCGCAAGGTGGCGACAGGCTGCGCACTGGCCCGTATCCGGCCGGCCGCCTCGGCGTACGACTGCCACAGGTCGGGACGCGCGCCCATATCCGCACCACCCAACGCCGCCAGAGTCACATCTCCGGCTTCCGCGGCGTCGCGAAACAGTCGGACGGCGACTGGCGTCGGTCCGGTCCACGGCAGCGTTTTCAACCCTTCTGGGGCGCGTGCAAGAAGTTCTTCGGGCACATCGACGGCGTGGATCACCCGCATGCGGTCCAGCTCCCAGGCCAGATGCACCGGGCGTGCCATGGCCACGGCATGCAGGCCATAGGCGAGCCCCGCCAACTGCAGCATCACGATCACCGCCAGATCACGCCGCAGTTCTGGTCGGGGCTTGCGACGATTGAAGACGGCGAAGGTCAGCAAAGGCCCGAGCACGACGTCAACAGTGACTACAAGGGTGAATAATTCCCGCCCACCGGAAATCTCCCGATACGGATAGGGATACCAGACCCCAAAGACCAGCGCCGCCGCACCAGCAGCCACCAGAAGACTCAGACAGGCATGGATGGCCGCAGCCCTGAAACGGGCTGGCCAGTCAAAGCTGGAGACAGACGGATTCATTCGAGCGGAGTATGGCCGAAGTTCGGCGGTGCGAGAAGCAGCCGTAGCGACACGGGCATCCAGGCGTGTGAAACGCGCGAGCAGTCCGGCTTGGCATGCTATGGACGGGTGGGACTGTGTGCCGAGAGCGATTTGACGGACTCCGACCACTCGTCGGCGAGAGGACGGCACAGTTTCTCCTGCAATAGCCAGCAGATCCGTTGAGCCCAACGTTGCGCCTCGTCGCCATGCCCATTGAGCGCGAGCGCGCCAACATACTTTCGCATGGACAGTGGCGCGGTGTTGTAGAGCATCAGCGCTTTCCAGTCATTGATTTCCGCCTCGGTCATTCCAGCATGAGGGGTTGATCGAGTGAGTGCAATCTGCCGTGGCCAGTCCGTGAGCAAAAGCGTTTCCGGGAGCGTGGTGTCATGATCACGGCCCACTTTGGCCAACTCGAAACGAAGCTCCGTGAACGCGGTCTCCACCTTGAAGTAGTCGACGATGATCACGCCGGTCAGAATGCCGAGCGACGCCACAGTAGCTGCGGCATGGCCGCGACGCGCGACCCAATGTTTCGTCCGGAACTTAGCCGGATTGACGGCGCCCGCGATCAATCCGAGCGGCCAGAGAAAATAGCCATGATGCAGGGGCAACTCCAGCAGGGCATGCACTGTCATTACCCCGATCGCGCCGACTGCAATCAGTGTCTCCATGCCGTCGATGGAGCGCAGCAAGCAGAAGAGCCAGTAGGCCACCAACGCGGCGATGGCCAAGCCCAGCGGCCAGCCGACCCACAGAATGATGTCCAGCGGCAGACTGTGGCTCTGCTCAAAGTAAGTGGCCTCCAAGTGCGGATGGTTCTGGAACACCTCGAACAGCGCGGCGTTGCTTCTGCCCCAGCCTGAGCCCAGCCAGGGTGAAACGGTGGATGCGTCCAGCGCCATGGTCCACAACTTGAGGCGTAACTCGCCCTGCGTGCGTTTGAACAGGGTCAGGGGTTCGTCCAGCTCAAGTAGACGCGCCAGTGGCTCCTGGACGAAGAGGCTGATCAGATAAAAAACGTACAAGGCCTGAAAACCCCGCAGCACCCGCCAATCAAGGAAAGCCGGGCGCCAGAGGCTCAGCGCCGCCACGTAAAGGGTCAACGTGAGCAGGGCAGTCCGGGACTCGGTCAGCGCAATGCCGAACAGGACAAACGCGGCCAGCACCAAGGCCACGGCCGCACCCATCCACCGTTGATGCCAGGCGAGCAGGCAGCCCAGCAATCCCCACAACAACAGGGAAGCCAATTGATTGGGTTGCCCCAGGTTGGCGAAGGGGCGATGCTCCTCGCCGATGACCATCACCCAGATGTCCATCAGGCCAAAGTCTGCGGTCAACCCCAGCCACTGGTACAACTGCAGTCCAACGGAGGCGACGGCGGCCAAACCAGCCGCGAGCAACACGAACGTCAGCGGACGGACAGTGCTGGAGCGGCTCCAGTTTTCGCCAAGAATGAAGGCCAGGGCCAACCCTGCAAGGTAGAGCGAGGCGAGCAGCGCGCTGCTGAACAGCGGCAACACACCCAAGCCGTATTGAACCCACGGAATGGCGCAAAGGCCCAACAGTACCAGAGCCGGTCTCGACACCTGGATCGTGGACGGGTTGCTCCTGAGAAAACCCGCAGCGGCGATCAACAGGCAAACGGCCATCCAGGCATCGGTGTGGAACGTGTTCCAAGGCGGGTAGTGGTTGGGCAGCAACCAGCCAATCGCGGTCAACACCGCCAAGCCCGGAAAGAGCCAATCCGAGCGTTTGAAAGGGATGTCGCGAATCATGTCCGGAGGCTTGGCGGGTACTCGCTCGAAAATAGGTCGGCGACCCATGGAAAAGGGCCGCTTGCGCGGCCCTTCGGCATCAGGCAAATCGAGAAGGTTTAGGACTTGCAGGAACCGGGCAGGTACTTGCGGTCCATCGGGTTGGTCGTCGCAGGACCACAGCGCCATTCGGTGATGGTCTTGCCACCGTCGGTCGTACCGACAACCGCTGTGCCATTGATATAGGGCACGAGTTGAATCGTGTTGGCCGTCGCAGAGGTCGAGCCACCGAGGCCTGCAGGATCGCCTGCAACCGTGATGACGCCGTTGGTGCTGGATGTACCACTCAGAACCATCTTCGTGTTGCTGATCGCGCAACCGGAAATGGCGGTAGAGGCGTTGGAAATTGGCGAACTTTGCAGGGACTCGGTGATGGTGGTGCGGCACGAAGAAGCTGCCAGAATCACTTCGGACACCCGGGCGCGAACCGTGTAGTCTTGGTAAGCGGGCAGGGCCACGGCGGCCAGAATGCCGATGATCGCGACGACGATCATCAATTCAATGAGGGTAAAACCCTTCTGGATGGAACGCTTCATGATGAACTCCTTGGTTGAAAAGTGTACTAACAGGCTGCTAGCAGCAAATTACGTGCCAGCCAACATTCCCTGCAGCCCAGGGCGAAATTGGCGTCGCCGCGTCAGAGGCCGCAAAGAATTTGCTAGCCAATGCGACAATTTCTGACAAAGCCACGGGCGCGTGGACAATATTTGTCACCCACCAGGAGACCTGTCGGACAGGAGTTGACCCAACGGCAGCGCCCCACCTGCCTTGACCTCGCCCAGCGAAAAGCTGGTGTGCAGATCCTTGACGTTCGGCAGGTTGAGCAGCACGTCGCGGGCAAACTGGCTGAAGCTGTTGAGGTCGCGGCTCACCACTTGCAACTCGAACGTGCCGGTGCCACTGATGTAGTGGCACGAAATCACCTCGGGCACCGCGCGGATGGCTTCTTCCAGTTGGCGCGTCACGTTGGCGTTGTTGCGTTCGGCATCGAGCCGCACGAAGGCCAGCACGCCCAGGCCGATCTTGTGGCGGTCGATCTCGGCGCGGTATCCCTTGATATAGCCGCCTTCTTCCAGCGCCCGCACGCGCCGCCAGCAGGGCGCGGCCGACAGACCCACGCGCGTGCTGAGTTCGGCGTTGCTGAGGCGCCCGTCGGCCTGCAGCTCGCGCAGGATCGCGATGTCGAACCTGTCCAGCCCGTCCAATATGGCCTCTTGAAGAAAGAATCTTGCGCATGGTAGCGTCAAACGGGAAAAAATAGCAAAGACATATCGGCGTTCGGCCTCTACACTTTGCAGTCCTTTAGAGCCAGCGCCCTACCCGGGCGACACTTGCTTCACCGGCCCACCCGGCCGTTCGCCACCGCCCGGAGACACGATTCATGAACGCACCACTGCCCGATTCCGTCCGCAAGGCGCTCGAAACCGTCACCCTGGACGACAAATACGCACTGGATCACGGCCGCGCCTTCATGAGCGGCGTCCAGGCGCTGGTCAAGCTGCCGATGCTGCAGCGCGTGCGCGACCAGGCCCAGGGTAAGAACACGGCGGGGTTCGTCAGCGGCTACCGCGGCTCTCCGCTCGGCGGTTACGACCAGGCCTTGTGGAAGGCCGCGCCGTTTCTGAAGGCGCAGAACATCGTGTTCCAGCCGGGCGTCAACGAGGAGCTGGCGGCCACGGCGCTGTGGGGCACGCAGCAGCTCGGTTTTGCGCCGCCCGGCACCAACCGGTTCGACGGCGTCTTCGGCATCTGGTATGGCAAGGGACCGGGCGTGGACCGGTGCTCCGACGTGTTCAAGCACGCGAACATGGCCGGCACCACGCCATGGGGCGGCGTGATCGCGGTGGCCGGGGATGACCACGTCTCGAAAAGCTCCACGGCGGCCCACCAGAGCGACCACATCTTCAAGGCCTGCGGCACGCCGGTGTTCTTCCCGGCCAGCGTGCAGGAGATTCTGGACCTGGGCATCCACGCCTTTGCGATGAGCCGGTTTTCGGGCGTCTGGGCCGGCATGAAGACGATTCAGGAGATCGTCGAGTCCAGTGCCACGGCGATGATCGACCCCGAGCGAGTGACGATCCATCTGCCGACCGACTTCCAGATGCCGCCGGGCGGCCTGCACATTCGCTGGCCCGACCATGCGCTGGACCAGGAAGCGCGCCTGTTTCACTACAAGTGGTATGCCGCGCTGGCCTACATCCGCGCCAACCGGCTGAATTACAACGTGATCGAGGGGCCGAACGACCGTTTTGGCCTGATCGCCAGCGGCAAGGCCTACAACGACACGCGCCAGGCGCTGCACGACCTGGGGCTGGACGACGACACCTGCCGGCAACTTGGCATCCGCCTGCACAAGGTCGGCGTGGTCTGGCCGCTGGAGGCGCAGCTGACGCGGGAGTTCGCAACCGGCCTGCAGGAAATCCTGGTGGTCGAGGAAAAACGCCAGGTCATCGAATACCAGCTCAAGGAAGAGCTGTACAACTGGCGCCCGGACGTTCGCCCCAATGTCCTGGGCAAGTTCAACGACATGGGTGAAGGGCATCCGGGTGGCGAATGGTCGATGGCCAACCCCACGGCCAACACCCTGTTGCGCGCCAATGCCGACCTGTCGCCGGCCTTGATCGCCGCGGCCATCGCACAACGCCTGAAGGCCCTGGGTGTTCCCGCCGATATCGAGGCGCGCCTGGACGCCCGTTTGGCCGTGATGCGTGCGAAGGAAAGCGCCATGCAGGTGCTGGAGGTTCATGGCGATCGCCAGCCCTGGTTCTGCTCGGGTTGCCCGCACAACACTTCAACCAAGGTGCCCGAGGGCTCGCGCGCGATGGCGGGCATCGGCTGCCACTTCATGAGCATCTGGATGGACCGCGCGACCGTCGGTTTCACGCAGATGGGCGGCGAGGGCGTGCCATGGGTCGGCCAGCAACCGTTCAGTACCACGGCGCACATGTTCGCCAACATCGGCGACGGCACGTATTTCCACAGCGGCATCCTGGCCATCCGCCAGAGCATCGCCGCCGGCGTGAACATCACTTACAAAATCCTTTACAACGACGCGGTCGCGATGACCGGCGGGCAGCAGGTGGGCGAACGGCCGGAGGGGCATTCGGTGATCCAGATCGCGCAGAGCATGCGTGCCGAAGGTGCCGTGAAGATCACCATCGTGACCGACGAGCCCGAAAAATACGACGGGGTGAAGCAGGAAAGCGCACGCGGCGCGCTGGGCTTGCCCGACGGCATCGCCATCCGGCACCGCGACTTGCTCGACGCGGTGCAACGCGAGTTCCGCGAGATCAAAGGCACGACGGTCATCATCTACGACCAGACCTGCGCCACCGAAAAACGCCGCCGCCGCAAGCGCGGCACGATGGCCGAACCCGCCCGGCGTGTGGTGATCAACGAGTTGGTGTGCGAAGGTTGTGGCGACTGCGGCGTGCAATCCAACTGCCTGAGCGTGGAGCCGCTGGAAACCGAATTCGGCCGGAAACGGAGAATCAACCAGAGCACCTGCAACAAGGACTTTTCATGCGTCAAAGGCTTTTGTCCGAGCTTTGTCACGGTCGAGGGCGGCCAGCTCAAGAAGAAGAACAAAGGCAAGGGCGCCTCGCCGTTCGAACTGGGAGTTTTGCCCGATCCCGTCTTGCCTGCGTTGACGCAAGCCTGGGGCATCGTGGTGGCCGGCGTGGGTGGCACCGGCGTGATCACGATCGGCCAGTTGCTCGGCGTGGCCGCGCACCTGGAAGGCAAGGGCATTGTCACGCAGGACGCGGGCGGTCTGGCGCAAAAGGGCGGCGCGACCTGGAGCCATGTGCTGATCGGCGCGAGGCAGGATGACATCCGCACCACGCGCGTCAGCATGGCGGCGGCCGACCTGATCATCGGCTGCGACCCGATCGTCACCGCCGGCAGGGAAACGGTGTCGCGCATGCTGGAAGGCCGCACGCGCGTAGCGCTCAACGCACAGGGCACGCCGACGGCCGCCTTTGTCAAGAACGGTAATTGGCAAAACCCGTCGGAACAGTGCGTGGCCGACGTCACGCGGACCGTGGGCGAGACGTGCGTGGGGCTGTTCAATGCCGACGCCATGGCCAGCCAGCTCCTGGGCGACACGATCTATGTGAACCCGATGATCCTGGGCTACGCCTGGCAGAAGGGCTGGATTCCCCTGGGGCACGAGGCTTTGGTGCGGGCCATTGAGCTCAATGCCGTCGAAGTCGACAACAACAAGGCCGCGTTCGAATGGGGCCGCCAGGCAGCGCACGATCCGGCCCGGGTGGCCGCGGCGCTGGCGCCGACCCCGGTGGTGGAATTCAAGAAGCGCGAGACCGTGGAGAGCCTGGTCGCACGCCGGGTGGAGTTCCTCACGGCCTACCAGGACGCCGCCTACGCGGCGACCTACCGGGCATTCGTGGAGGCCGTGCGCGCAGCGGAAGCGCCCTTGGGCAAGACCACGCTGGCGGAAAGCGTCGCCCGGTACCTGTTCAAGCTGATGGCCTACAAGGACGAATACGAGGTGGCGCGCCTGCACACCAACGCCGCGTTCCTGGACACGATCGGCGGCCTGTTCGAGGGTGACTTCACACTGAATTACCACATGGCGCCACCCTTGATCGCAAAGACGAACGACCGGGGCGAACTGGTCAAACAGCGGTTCGGCCCGTCGATGCGAACCGCTTTCAAGGTTCTGGCGTCGCTCAAGGGCTTGCGCGGCGGGGCGTTCGACATCTTCGGCCGCACCGAGGAACGCAAGGCCGAGCGGGCGCTGATCGGCGAGTACCGCGCGACGATCGAAGAGGTGCTACGCACTTTGAACGTGGCCAACCATGGTGCGGCGGTGGAGATCGCGCGCATCCCGGAGCAGATCAAGGGCTTTGGCCATGTGAAGGCGCGCAACCTGAAGACGGCCCGCGAGGTTTGGAGCCGTGCGATGGTGGCCTGGCGGGAGACTTCTGGAGCGCGCCAAAGCACCTGAAACGCGGAAAACGTGGCCTTTTTGGCATTCAAGCAGCCTTTCCCCAGCGTCCGCCGGCCACGAGCAGCTATGGTTTCAGGAGTAAGTTGAGGCGCCTTCGGAAGTCGCCCCAAGGTCTGAACGCTTGTCAGTGACGATGCAAGGCCTTTGGGGCACCGTCATACAATGCAAAGTTGCCTGCGTTGGGCGGTGTTGACCTGCCTGCGCGGTTTTGTTGTTCCTGTTTCCTGGAGTTTGCCCGTGTTCATTTCTTCCGCTTTTGCCCAGACCGCGCCCGCTGCTGCAGCAGGTGGCGACATGCAGTCCTCGCTGATGAGCATGCTGCCGCTGGTGCTGATGTTCGTCGTGTTGTATTTCGTGATGATCCGTCCGCAAATGAAGAAGCAGAAGGAGCACCGCGCCATGATCGACGCGCTGGCCAAAGGCGACGAGGTCGTGACGGCCGGCGGTCTGCTGGGCAAGGTGACGAAACTGGGCGAGGGCTACCTGAGCGTGGAAGTCGCCAACGGCATCGAGGTCCAGTTGCAGCGCAGCGCCGTGGTACAGGTCCTGCCCAAGGGCACGATCAAGTGACACGACGCCGGATGCCGGGCGTTGAACGGTTGGCGCGTGTGCCACCGTTCGATGCCCACCGCCCGTAACGCCAAACGCTCAACGCTCAATCGATATGAACCGTTACCCGGCCTGGAAGTACGCGATCATGGTGATCGCATTGGTGGTGGGGGTGATTTATGCGCTGCCCAACTTTTTCGGTGAAGCGCCGGCCGTCCAGGTGTCTGCCGGCAAGGCGACGGTCCGCGTCGACACCGGCACCCAGGGCCGGATCGAGGCGGCGCTCAAGGGTGCCGGCTTGTCGGCCGACCTGATCACGTTCGACGGCAACTCGGTCAAGGCGCGATTCGATTCGACCGACAACCAGCTCAAGGCCAAGGACGCGATCCAGCGGGCGCTGAATCCGGATCCGACCGATCCCGCCTACGTGGTGGCGCTGAACCTGGTGCCGCGTTCGCCGGCCTGGTTGTCCGCTTTGCATGCGTCGCCGATGTACCTCGGGCTCGACTTGCGCGGCGGCGTGCACTTCATGTTGCAGGTCGACATGCAGGCGGCTTTGAACAAAAAAGCCGAATCCTTGAGCGGCGACATCCGCACCGTGCTGCGCGAAAAGAGCATCCGGCATGGCGGAATCTCGCGCAACGGCCAGATCATCGATGTCCGCCTGCGTGATGCCGCGACGCTGGAGGCCGCCAAACGGATCATCCAGGATCAGTTTGCCGAGCTTCAGACGACCGAGGTTCCCGAAGGCGCGGAATACCGTCTGACCGCCACGATCCGGCCCGAGGCGGCCCGCCGCATCCAGGAACAGGCGATCAAGCAGAACATCACGACGCTGCACAACCGGATCAACGAGCTGGGTGTGGCCGAGCCGGTGATCCAGCAGCAGGGACTGGACCGCATCGTGGTGCAGTTGCCCGGTGTGCAGGACACGGCCAAGGCAAAGGATATCCTCGGGCGCACCGCTACGCTGGAGATGCGCCTGGTGGACGAATCGGCAGAGGCGCGCGACGCCGAAGCCGGCCGCGGCCCGGTTCCGTTTGGCGCCGAGCGCTACATGCAGCGCGACGGCCGTGCGGTGATCGTGAAGAAACAGGTGATCATCACCGGCGACAGCCTGACCGATGCGCAGCCCGGGTTCGACTCCCAGACCCAGCAGCCCAAGGTGGACCTGACGGTGGACGCCAAAGGCGGGCGCATCATGCGCGACATCAGCCGCGAAAACCTCAAAAAGCGCATGGCGATCCTCCTGTTCGAGAAGGGCAAGGGTGAAGTGCTGACGGCGCCCGTCATCCAGGCCGAACTGGGCACGCGCTTTCAGATTTCGGGGGCGATGACCGTGGTGGAGGCCAACGACCTGGCCCTGTTGCTGCGCGCGGGCTCGCTCGCCGCGCCGATGGAAATCATCGAGGAACGCACCATCGGTCCGAGCCTGGGCGCCGAGAACATCGCCAAGGGTTTCAACAGCGTGGTCTGGGGCTTCCTGGTGATCGTGGCGTTCATGGCGGCCTATTACATGCTGTTCGGGCTGATCTCCGGTATCGCGCTGGCGGTAAACCTGCTGCTGCTGGTGGCGATCCTGTCCATGTTGCAGGCCACGTTGACCTTGCCCGGCATGGCGGCCATGGCGCTGGCGCTCGGCATGGCGATCGACTCCAACGTGCTGATCAATGAGCGGGTTCGGGAGGAGTTGCGAAATGGCGTGTCGCCGCAGGCGGCGATCCATGCGGGCTACGACCGCGCCTGGGCCACGATCTTCGACTCCAACATCACCACCTTGATCGCGGGCCTGGCGCTGCTGGCCTTCGGCTCCGGCCCGGTGCGGGGGTTCGCGGTGGTTCATTGCATCGGCATCCTGACCTCCATGTTCTCGGCCGTGTTCTTCTCGCGCGGGCTGGTCAACCTCTGGTACGGGTCGCAGAAGAAACTGAAGACGGTCTCGATCGGCACGGTGTGGCGGCCCGATGGCGCCGGCTTGCCGGCGCAGACCAACGGCGACAAACAGTAGGAGACGCACGATGGAATTTTTCAGGATCCGGAAAGACATTCCGTTCATGCGGCATGCGTTGGTGTTCAACGCCATCTCGTTCATCACGTTCATCGCGGCGGTTTTTTTCCTGTTTTCGCGCGGGTTGCACCTGTCGGTGGAGTTCACCGGTGGCACCGTGATGGAAGTCAGTTATTCGCAGCCGGCCGACCTGGCCAAGGTGCGCGACCTCGTGTCCGGTCTCGGGTACGCGGACGTTCAGGTGCAGAACTTCGGCACTGCGCGGGACGTGATGATCCGCTTGCCGGTGCAAAAGGGCGTGACGTCGTCGCAACAAAGCGAAAGAGTGCTGGCGGCGCTGAAAGGCGCCGATCCGGGCGTCAATCTGCGGCGGACCGAATTTGTGGGCCCGCAGGTCGGTGACGAGCTGGCCGCCGATGGTCTCAAGGCCCTGGGCATGGTGGTGGCCGGCATCATGATCTACCTGGCGTTTCGGTTCGAGTGGAAATTCGCCGTGGCGGCCATCATCGCCAACCTGCACGACGTCATCATCATTCTGGGCTTCTTCGCATTTTTCCAGTGGGAGTTTTCACTGGCGGTGCTGGCGGCGGTGCTGGCCGTGCTGGGCTACTCGGTCAACGAGTCTGTGGTGATTTTTGACCGGATTCGTGAGAATTTCCGTCGTTATCGCAAGATGAACACGGTCGAAATCATTGACAACGCCATCACGTCCACGATCAGTCGTACCATCATCACCCATGGGTCCACGCAGATCATGGTGCTGTCGATGCTGCTGTTCGGCGGTGAAACGCTGCATTACTTTGCCATGGCGCTGACGATCGGCATTCTCTTCGGCATTTACTCATCGGTCTTTGTGGCTGCGGCGATTGCCATGTGGCTGGGCATCACGCGCGAAGACCTGGTCAAGGCCGCGACGCGCAAAGACGACGGTGCGACCGACCCCAACGATCCCAACGCGGGGGCCACGGTCTGACGCTCGATGGTGACCCAGGGACCACCCGTCTCGTCCTCGCCGCTTGCGCGCACGGTGCGCCAGCGCTTTGTCGCCGAGGTGGACGGGGTCATCCTGAATTTGGCGGCAACGGCCCAGGGACGTCTCAGCGCCCTGGCTGACCAGCCTGGTCTGGTGCGCGAGCAACAGGCGCGCCGTGACGCTTTGGTCGAATTCCTGCGGCTGCGTGACACCTGGATCCTGGGCGTGCAAAAAGCCTGGCAGCAGGCATTGACGGCACCCGCGCTGAAAGTGCTGCGCAAGGACGTCAGCGGACGTCCCAACACGCTGACCCTCATCGGCGATGACGAGGTCGAAAACGGCATCCTGGTGTCGCGCCTGGTGCTGGCGATCACCGACAAGGTGTCCTGGGAGCTCAAGGACTTGCGCCAGCGCGTCGCTTTCCTCGACGGGGGCGCCGAGATGGCGGATCGGGACGTGCTCAAGCCCGACACCTTTGCGGCCATTCTGGTCGAACAGTGGTCCACCGCCGGCATCTCGCGCTCGAGCTGGAACGCGGTACAGGACAGCACGTTGCCGGCGCTGCTCGAACGCCTGCAGGGTGCGTACCAGCACGCCAACGCGTTCCTGGTCGAAAAGGGTGTCATGCCGGTCATCGAATCGAAGTCCGTGATCCGTCGGACCAAGGATGGCGGTGTCGGCGCGGCTTTGGTGCCGCCCGGCACCGGCTCGGCAGGTGGGTCCGGCCGCCATTCGACCGGCGCAGGCAGTGGTCCGACCAGTCGTTCGGGGCCGGTCTCAACGGGTGCCTCGGGGTACTCGACACGGGGCGAACCCGGTGGCCACGCATCGCGGTGGCAAGGCAACACGCGCAGCGCCCTCGCCGATGAGACGCGGCTGATGACGTCGACCACGCCGCTGGCCCGCGCGCGCCAGCGCGCGCAGGGCGTGCTGGGGCAACTGCGTCGGTTGTTCCTGGATCGCGGGGCCGACTTTGATCAGACCGAACGCCGGCCACCCACCCCGGAACTGGCGCAGGCGCTCGCCCGGGATCCGGGAGAACACACGCAGGCCTATGTCACCGGTACCGGGTTGATGCCTACCGGCGGGGTGCAGCAGCTGGCCGGGGAAATCCGGGAGCGAAGCGCCGAGCTGAAGAAAAAGGCGGGAACCGTCACCGAAAAGGCCACCATCGAAATCGTGGCGCTGATGTTTCAGGCCATTCTCGCCGAGGAGCGCATTCCGGCCGGGGTGCGGGTCTGGTTTGCGCGCTTGCAGATGCCGGTGCTGCGCGTGGCGCTGGACGAGCCCGAGTTCTTCGGCACCTTGCAACATCCGGCCCGGCAGCTGATCGACCGCATGGGCTCGTGCGTTCTGGGTTTCGACGCCAGCGGTGTGCAGGGCGGCGCCATGGAGGCCGAAATCCGCAGGATCGTGCAGGTGATCGAGCAATACCCGGAAACCGGACGCCGCGTGTTCCAGCTGGTGCTGGAGGAGTTCAAGAAATTCCTGTCGCGATTCCTGACCGAAAAAGGCGCCACCCAGCGCCTGGTGAGCGTTGCCCAACAGGTGGAGCAGAAAGAAACGCTGGCCATCCAGTACACCATCGAGTTGCGCAACCTGCTCAACAAGATCAGGGTGCGCGACGAGATCCGCGAGTTTCTGTTCAAGATCTGGGCGGAGGCGTTGGCCGTGGCCGCGTTGCGTCATGGCGCCCAGCATGCCGACACCCTGGTGCTCAAGCGCACCGCAACCGATCTGCTCTGGGCCACCAGCGCCAAACCGAACCGCGAAGACCGGGCCAAGGTGATCCAGGCCTTGCCCAGGATACTGCAGAACCTGCGCCAGGGCATGTCCTTGCTGGGCCTGCCGCCCACCACGCAGGATGCGCACATCAAGACCATCAGCGACATCCTGGCGGATGCGTTCCAGTCCAAGACCGACGTCGTGTCCCAGGAAGACATCGACGACATGGCGCGCCGGCTGGAGCAACTGGAGGTGGCCATCGGCGACGAAGGCGCCGAAGAATTCGAGCTCGACGTCGGTACCCTGGAGGCGATGCTGGGCATGGACGCCTCATCCTTCGTGGTGCTGGCCAACAGCGGCTCCAGTCCGAGCCAGGCGATGATTGCCTGGGCCCACGAGCTGGAACTGGGGCAGTGGTTCGTGCTCGATCACAACGCCCGGGTGGTCCAGGTCCAGCTGGTCTGGCGCAGTGACCGTCGCCAGCTCCACCTGTTCGCCAGCGCCGACGGCTTCAGCTACCTCATTCAGGCCCGGCGGCTGGCGGCCTATCTCCAGGCGGGCCTGCTGGTGCCGGCCGAGGAAGAGGCCTTGACCGTGCGTGCCACGCGCGAGGCCCTGACCAAGCTGGATGCGAACCCCGAGCGGCTGCTGGGCTGATCGCGCGGCTGGACCACTCAGTGTGCCAGCCGGGAACCACGGGCGTCGCAGAGCTCATCGCGCAGCAGCGCATCGGGCTCGATGCCTTGGCTCCAGTACACCATTCGAACGATGATCCGCATATCGTCCAAGTCCAACGTCGGGCCATGGCGCGCCGCGCTGGCGCGTTCCAGCACGATCTCGCGTTGCAGCGCACTCAGGTAACCGGCACGTTCGAGGCAGGCCAGGTAGGCCAGGCATTCGGCGCCGAGCTGGTTCTGTTCCTTGACCGAGTAGACCCGCAGGCTGTCGGGCGCTGACTCGATCCCGGCTTGCGGCTCCAGTCGGCATTCGCCAGTGGCCAGGTTCAAGGCGGTGAGCCAGGTCAGGGCTTCCTGGACATCGTCGTCCTCGAAGCCGACCGCACTGAGCTTGCGCATCAGTTGCGGGGACTCCGGGCAGTCATCACCCGGCCAGTAGTTTTCGTAGACGTAGACAAGCACCTCGAACATGGCGGTCAATATACCCCACCGCACCGTACCGGGGCGGGACGTGCGATCCGGTGCGAGGCGCCCGGACACCTAGGCCGTAGCCTGCCGTTGAAACAGGCCGCCCGGCAGGCGGGCGACGGCGCCATCCAGTTCCAGCGCCAGCAGTTGCGCCTGCAGGCGGGCCGCGTCCAGTCCTGTCCGGGCCAGCAGCGCATCCAGCCCGATCGGGTCGTATCCCAGGGCCTTCAGCAACGGGTTTTCTGTGTCGTTCTGGCAGGTCTCCAGCGTCGAATGGCGACCAGGCGCTATCGAATCAGGACTTCGAGAGATCGCGCCCGTTTGTGCCCGAAGCTCCTCCAGCACTTCCTCCGGCGTTTCGACCAGCCGGGCGCCTTGCTTGATGAGCGCATGGCAGCCGCGCGCCTGGACCGCGTGGATCGACCCCGGAATCGCGAACACGTCCTTGCCTTGCTCGCTGGCCAGCCGGGCGGTGATCAGCGAGCCGGATTGCAGCGCGGCCTCGACCACCAGCGTGCCCAGGCTCAGGCCCGAGATGACGCGGTTGCGTTTGGGGAAATTGGCCGAAAGCGGTGGCGTGCCGAGCGGGTATTCGCTGAGCAACACCCCCCGTCGCGTGATGCGATGGGCCAGATCGCGGTGGCGGCCGGGATAGACCCGATCCAGGCCGGTGCCGACCACTGCCAGCGTGGCCCAGCCGTCATCGCTTTCGTCCCGCGCCTCCGCGCCGGCCAGCGCGCCTTCGTGCGCCGCCCCATCGATGCCGAGGGCCAGGCCCGACACCACGGTGAAACCGGCGTGTGCGAAGGCCCTGGCAAACCCGTGCGCGTTGGTCTGGCCTTGCGGGGTGGGGTTACGGCTGCCGACGATGGCGATGGCAGGCCTGGCCACCGCAGCAGGCAGGCGACCGGTCAGGTACAGGAGAAGCGGGGGGTCTTCGATGTCGAACAGCGCGGCGGGGTAGTCGGCGTCACCCGGGGTGGCCACCCGACGCGCGATGTCGTCGGTGGCTTCGTTGAGCCAGCGCCAGGTGCGCTCGGTCTGCTGGTCCAGACCCACGGGCGGCTTCAGAAGTTCGGACGCCTGGTTCGCGGTGATCACGCGGGACAAGGCCGCCACCGTCTGTCCGAACACGGCCTGCGGCAGACCGAAAGCCACCAGCAGCTTGCGCGCGGAGATGTTGCCGATCCCGGGCGTCAGCGCCAGACGCAACCAAGCGGCCAGTTCATCGCGCTCCATGGTCGTGAGGCGTCACCCCAGCAGCGCCGCACCCGCAGTCCGGGGCCGGTGGCGCCGCGGCGTCACTAGGGGTTGGTCACCACATCGCCGATGGCCACGCCTTCGGAAACCTGCAGCAGCAGCGCGTAGGAGACACGTTCGAAGGGGCGGAATACCATCAGCAAGCCAAGCCGCTGGTCAGGCAGCTGCATCGCCACCGGGATGCCGGTGGTGGTGTCCACCTTGGCGCGACCGGGCCGGGACACCGCCAGCACATGGCCGATTTCGATGCCGTCGCGCGTGCCGCGGTTGATCGTGACGATCTGGTTCTGTCCCGCGTAAATGACGGCATCTCCGTAGAACGATGCGATGCGCGCATCCACCGGACGATCCGGCGCGTGAGGTGTATAGCTGATGAACGGGCGCGGCGGCTCGGGCGCCAGCCGGTCGCCCGGGGCCATCTCGCGCCGGTCCCCGACGATCTGGATGGTGGCCGGCACGACGAGGACGTCCGAACTGCCGGGGACCGTGGTGGTGCTTTCGCCGGCCACCAGCTGCGCCCGGCCCACGTTGGGCGCTTCAAATCCGAGCACTTCCCGCGTCATCGGATCAATCAGGGGCTTGGGGTTGCGGTACACGCGGAAATTCTTGGGCCGGTCCGGCCCTTCGAGCAAAGGCTGGCCCGGGGGGCCCAGTGCGTAGGCCCGGTCGCCATGGCTGAGCAGCACGCGGTTGTCGGTCATGGCGACGATGCGCGGCGCCAGGCTCAGCGCCAGTTCGTCCACCACCACCGGCTCCGCCAGGAAGGGTTCGATCTGGTTGTTCTTCAGGGTCGGCAAGGCGTCGGCGCGCGGTCCCTCGGCGCGAACGCTGGGCGAGAGTTTGATCGTCGGGACGCCACTGCCGTCAGCCGGTTCACCGACTCTGAGCCGTGCCCGACCGTCCTGGCGCTCCAGATGCAGCACCTGCCCCGGATAAATGAGGTGGGGGTTGCGGATTTCCTGGTAGTTCATGCCCCACAGTTCGGGCCAGCGCCAGGGGCGTTTGAGGTACATGCCGGAAATGGCCCAAAGCGTGTCGCCCGCCTTCACCACGTAACGGTCCGGTGCATCCGGTGCGAGCTCCTCCAGCGGCACGCCGGCTTGCGCCACCTGGCGCGCCGTCTGCGACTGGGTCGCTGTGATCGGAAAATTCTGGGCAAAGATGGTCTCAGGCGAAAAACCCGCCGTCGCCAACACCGCCCAAGCCGTTGCGGTGGCCACGGTTGGGAAAGTTCCTGGTCTCAGGTGTTTCATGGTTGCGCTCGTCCCCGCTGAAAAGTCTTGACAAATCACTGTTGATTCTGCGCTCAAGCCCTTGAATGGGCAACGTAAAATGGTTTCAGGTGGAGCGCGAAATGTAAAAAGTGGCGAAAATAACGACATACGCGATCCGATTTCATGGCCCTGCTTTCCATTCTCCGCTACCCCGACCCCCGTCTGCACACGGTGGCCCGACCCGTGCAGGCGGTGGATGCGCGCATCCGCGACCTGGTCGCCGACATGCTGGACACCATGTACGACGCCCAGGGCATCGGACTGGCGGCGACGCAGATCAACGTCCACGAGCGGGTGGTGGTGATCGACGTGTCGGAGGATCGCAACCAGCCGCTGGTGCTGATCAATCCGGCCATCGAATGGGCCAGTACCGAGCGCGTCAAGGGCGAGGAAGGCTGCCTGTCCGTCCCCGGCATCTACGATGGCGTCGAGCGAGCGGTGGCGGTTCGGGTGAACGCGCTGGACGGCGAGGGGCGGTCCCGCACCATCGAGGCCGAAGGCATGTTGGCCGTGTGCATCCAGCACGAGATGGACCACCTCATGGGCAAGGTCTTCGTGGAGTACCTCTCCCCGCTGAAACGCAACCGTATCAAGTCCAAGCTGCTCAAGCAACTGCGTGAAGAACGCGCCTGAGGCGCCAGCCGGCTCGCCTGATACATCGACGATCATCGGTGGCCGACCTCACCGCGTTCCGATCGTCGGGCCCTCCTCAACCATCGACTTCGGACAGGACTTGCCTTGAGAATCATTTTTGCCGGAACCCCCGATTTCGCCCGCGTGGCGCTGGAGCGCCTGCACGCCAGCGGGTTCGACATCGCCCTGGTCCTGACCCAGCCCGACCGGCCGGCCGGCCGCGGGCTGAAACTGCAGGCCTCGCCCGTCAAACAGTTCGCCCTGGCGCATGGCATCCCCGTGACCCAGCCGCGCAGCCTGCGTCTGGACGGCAAGTACCCTGCCGACGCCGCGGCGGCGCGCGACAGCTTGCTCGCGGCTCGCGCCGAGGCGATGGTGGTGGCGGCCTACGGCCTGATCCTGCCGCAATGGGTGCTGGATCTTCCGGTTCGTGGTTGTTTCAACATCCACGCTTCGTTGCTGCCCCGCTGGCGCGGCGCAGCGCCCATCCATCGCGCCATCGAAGCCGGCGATGCGGAGACCGGCATCACCATCATGCAGATGGACGCGGGGCTGGACACCGGTGACATGCTGCTCATGCACACAACGCCGATCACCGGGCGCGATACCACCGCGACGCTGCACGACCGACTGGCCGATCTGGGCGGCAAGCTGATCGTGCTGGCGCTGAACGAAGCGGCAGCCGGGCGGCTGAAGCCCGTGCGCCAACCGGCCGAAGGGGTCACCTACGCGCACAAGATCGAAAAAGCCGAAAGCCAGGTTGACTGGTCGAACCCGGCATCGGTGATCGAGCGCCGGATCCGCGCCTTCGATCCGTTCCCGGGCGCCAGTGGCAGCCTGGCGGGCGAGACGATCAAGCTCTGGAAGTCTCATACGGATAGCATGAAACGACCATCCGACGCAGGGAATGGCCAGATTTTGCTGGTAAACGACGACGGTGTGCGCGTGGTGTGTGGCGACGGCGTGCTGTGTGTCACCGAGTTGCAGCGCGCCGGCGCGAAGCGGCTGGCGGCAGCCGATTTCCTGCGCGGATTCCCCGTCGGCGAAGGCGCCCGCTTTGACGCGCCTGCAAGCGCCTGATTCCGTTGAGCCCCCGAGCCGCGTCATCGTCGCTTCACCGCCTGCGCCGGCTGGCGGCGCACCCCGAATTCAAGGCGGGCGCGCGCGAGATCTCCGGCGTGGCGCCCGGCCTGGCCGCCTGGGGCCTGATGACCGGTGTGGCGATGGTGCAGTCGGGCATGAGCACCGTCGAGGCGCTGGCCATGACCTTGCTGGTGTTCGCCGGCAGTTCGCAGCTGGCGGCCATCCCGCTGATCGCCGCCGGCGCGCCGGTGTGGGTGATTCTGGCCACCAGCTTCTGCGTCAACCTGCGCTTCGTGGTGTTCAGCGCTCACCTGCGCAGCTATGTGATGCACCTGCCGCGACCGGTTCGTTTGCTGGTGGGGTATGTGACGGCCGACATGACCTACGTGCTGTTCGTGCGCCGTTATGCGCACCCGCCCACCACGGCGGACGAGCGTGATGCGCAACTGGCCTACCTGGCGGGTGGCGGCGGCCTGAACTGGGCCAGCTGGCAGGTCGCCAGCATCACCGGCATCGTGCTGGCGCACTCGGTGCCGGTGCACTGGGGGCTGGGCTTCGCGGGCATCCTGGCGCTGACCGGCGTGGCCTGTTCGCTGGGCACCTCGCCCCTGCGTCGGGTGTCGGCGGGCGTGGCGGGTGCCGCGGCCGTGGCAGCGTTCGCGTTGCCGTTCAAACTCAACATCGTGTTCGCGATTGCGGTGGCGGTGGCCCTGAGCCTGCTGCTGGAGCGGCCCGCACCGCCGGACCGCCGGAGTACGGCATGAGCGCCGCGCAGGGCCGCTCCAAGCAAACCCGCACCGCAATGCGCAAGCAAGGGGGGTTACCCAGTGAGCGCCGCACGGCCGCCCGAAGGCGCGAGGGCCCCCTTGGGGGGCAGCGCAGTACGCGCAGCGACAAGCGTGGGGG
>NZ_JAKJEW010000011.1:49087-98494 GCF_022705245.1 Candidatus Skiveiella danica
TGAGCGCCGCACGGCCGCCCGAAGGCGCGAGGGCCCCCTTGGGGGGCAGCGCAGTACGCGCAGCGACAAGCGTGGGGGCCAAATGAGCCAGCCCGGCACCGACCTGTGGACGCTGGGCGTCATCGTCGGCCTGACGGTGGTCACCGTGGTCACGCGCAGCTTTTTCTTTCTTTCGAGCCGTGAATGGCAACTGCCGCACTGGGCCCAGCGCGGCTTGCAGTACGCGCCCATCGCCGCGCTGTCGGCGGTGATCGTGCCCGAGGTGGTGATGACCCAGGGACAGTTCATCAGCACCTGGCAGGATGCGCGGCTGTTCGGTGCCGCCGCCGGCGCGGCGTTCTACTTCTGGCGCCGCGGCCAGGGGCAGGCGGTTCTGGGCACCATCGTCGTCGGCATGGCGGTCTACCTGCCCTTGCATCTCGGGCTGGGTTGGTAGCCGGGCGGCTGTCGGGGCGACACTGACCTGGGTCAAGGCCGGCCGCCGCGCGGCTTCTAGAATGACCGCCATTCCAACCACGCTCGATCCACCGCCATGAACGTCATCCGCTTCTCCGATCTGTGCGCCCAGGGCAAGGCCCGCGGCCAGCGCGTCTTCATCCGTGCCGACCTGAACGTGCCATTGCGCCCCCACGCTCCGCCGCTGCGCGGGTCGCTGCCCCCCGAGGGGGCGTCGGCCGGCTTGGGGCGGCCCGGCGCCGTCCTGGACGACAGCGGCTGGGAGATCACCGAAGACACCCGCATCCGCGCCAGCGTGCCCTGCATCCGCATGGCGCTGGAGGCCGGCGCCGCTGTCATGGTCACCAGCCACCTGGGTCGCCCCACGGAAGGCGACTTCAAACCCGAAGACAGCCTGGCCCCGGTGGCCGCGCGCCTGGGCGAGCTGCTGGGCCGCGACGTCCCGCTGGTGGCCAACTGGGTCGACGGCGTCAGCGTGCAGCCCGGCCAGGTCGTGCTGCTGGAGAACTGCCGCGTCAACAAAGGCGAGAAGAAAAACAACGAAGAGCTGGCGAAGAAGATGGCCGCCCTGTGCGACATCTACGTGAACGACGCCTTCGGCACCGCCCACCGCGCCGAAGGCACCACCTACGGCATCGCCCAGTTCGCGCCCATCGCCTGCGCCGGCCCGCTGCTGGCCGCCGAGATCGACGCGATCACCCAAGCCCTGGCCAACCCGAAACGCCCGCTGGTGGCCATCGTCGCCGGCTCCAAGGTCAGCACCAAGCTCACCATCCTCAAGAGCCTGTCGGCCAATGTGGATCAGCTCATCGTGGGCGGCGGCATCGCCAACACCTTCATGCTGGCCGCCGGGCTGAAGATCGGCAAGAGCTTGGCGGAGGCCGACCTGGTGGGTGAAGCCAAGGCCGTGATCGAGGCCATGAAGGCGCGCGGCGCCGACGTGCCGATCCCGAGCGACGTCGTGACCGCCAAGACCTTCGCCGCCGACGCGCCGGCGGAGATCAAGGCCGCCACCGACGTGGCCGACGACGACCTGATCCTGGACATCGGCCCGCACACGGCCGCCCGGCTCGCCGCCCGGCTCAAGGCGGCCGGCACCATCGTCTGGAACGGCCCGGTGGGGGTGTTCGAGTTCCCCGCGTTCGAACACGGCACCCAGGTCATCGCCAAGGCGATCGCCGAATCCGACGCCTTCAGCATCGCCGGTGGCGGCGACACGCTGGCCGCCATTGCCAAGTACGGCATCGAGAAGGACGTGGGCTACATCTCCACCGGCGGCGGCGCCTTCCTGGAGGTGCTGGAGGGCAAGACGCTGCCGGCACTGGAGATCCTCACGAAGCGCGCGGCCGCCTGAGGGTGGACGATCCGCTGCCGAACCTTGTCGCGGTCGCTATCATTAATATAGCTGCTCGTGACCAGCAGACGCAGGGAAAGGCCTGAAAAGGCACAGAAAACGGCCCGCAACAGGACATTCCGGGCGCTTGGGTGCGGTCTGGAACCGTTGCGCGCCTTCCATGGGAGAATCAGGCCCCCCGAAAAGGAGCCCTTCCCATGCCCCACCGCGCCACCAAGATCGTCGCCACCCTCGGACCCGCATCGAGTGATCCGGCCCTGCTGATGGCCATGATCACGGCGGGCGTCAACGTGGTGCGGCTGAATTTCAGCCATGGCAAGGCGCAGGATCACATCGACCGCGCCAGCCTGGTGCGTGACGCCGCCAAGCGCGCCGGCCGCGAGGTGGCCATCATGGCCGACCTGCAGGGGCCCAAGATCCGCGTCGGCAAGTTCGCCGAAGGCAAGGTGATGCTGGAGGCCGGCGCACCGTTCGTGCTCGACGCCTCGCGCGCCGAACCGGGCGACGTGCATGGCGTGGGCCTCGACTACAAGGAACTGCCGCGCGATGTGCAGGCCGGCGACCTGCTGCTGCTCAACGACGGCCTGATCGTGCTCAAGGTGCACTCAGTCCGCGGCGAGGCGGTGCACACGGTGGTCCAGCTCGGCGGCGAACTGTCCAACAACAAAGGCATCAACAAGCAGGGTGGCGGCCTGACCGCGCCGGCGCTGACCGCCAAGGACATGGACGACATCAAGACCGCGATGGCGTTCCAGGCCGACTACGTGGCGGTCAGCTTCCCGAAGAACGCCACCGACATGGAAATGGCGCGCCAGCTCTGCAATGTGGCCGCGGCCGAGTTCCGGCACAAGCCGGGCCTGATTGCCAAGATCGAGCGCGCCGAGGCGATCCCGCACCTGGAAGAAATCCTGCGCGCCAGCGACGGCATCATGGTGGCGCGCGGCGATCTGGCGGTCGAGGTGGGCAACGCCACTGTGCCGGCGCTGCAGAAGCGCATGATCAAGATGGCCCGTCTGCACGACAAGGTGGTGATCACCGCCACGCAGATGATGGAGAGCATGATCACCAACCCGGTGCCCACGCGCGCCGAGGTCAGCGATGTGGCCAATGCCGTGCTCGATGGCACGGACGCGGTGATGCTGTCGGCCGAAACGGCCGCCGGCAAATACCCGCTGGAAACCGTGCTGGAGATGGCCAAGATCTGCGAAGCCGCGGAAGAGGCCGAAGGCGCGGAGCACGCGGAGCTGGACGCCGACTTCAACGGGCAGACCTTCACGCGGATCGACCAGTCCATCGCCATGGGCGCGCTGTTCACCGCCCACCACCTGGGCGCCAAGGCCATCGTGGCGCTCACCGACTCGGGCTCCACGCCCTTGTGGATGAGCCGCCACCGCACCAACATCCCGATCTACGCCATCACCTCCAAGCTGGCCACGCAGCGCCGCATGGCGCTGTACCGCAACGTGCGCCCGCTGCTGGCCGTGACCAGCGGCGACCGCGACGTCGCGCTGATGCAGGCGGAAAGTCACCTCAAGGAACTGGGCATCGTCAAGACCGGCGACGTGTACGCGATCACCTACGGCGAGCCCATGGGTTCGGCGGGCGGGACCAACATGCTGCGCATCTCCAAGGTCGCCTGAGGGCAGCCCACAGGCACGCCGGGACCTGATCCGGCGCAAGGTCCGGCGCGGGATCGGACGATAAAATTGAACCTAATGCCCCGTACCGTTTGGGTTTCGGGTTCGGTTTTTTCAACTCTCGGAGCTTCATATGGCACTGGTTTCCATGCGCGAACTGCTTGATCACGCAGCCGCCAACGGCTACGGCATTCCGGCCTTCAACGTCAACAACCTCGAACAGGTGCAGGCCGTGATGGCGGCGGCCGACGAGGTCGGCGCTCCCGTGATCCTGCAGGCGAGCGCCGGTGCCCGCAAGTACGCGGGTGAGCCCTTTATCAAGCACCTGATCCAGGCCGCCGCCGAGATGTACCCGCACATCCCGCTGGTCATGCACCAGGACCACGGCACCAGCGTCAAGGTCTGCGAAGGCGCCATCGCCCTGGGCTTCGGCTCGGTCATGATGGACGGCTCGCTCATGGAAGACGGCAAGACACCGTCCAGCTTCGACTACAACGTGGACGTGACCCGCAAGGTGGTCGAGATGGCGCACAAAAGCGGTGTCACCGTGGAAGGCGAGCTCGGCTGCCTCGGCAACCTCGAAACCGGTGACGCTGGCGAGGAAGACGGCATCGGCGCCGAAGGCAAGCTGGACCACTCCCAGATGCTGACCGACCCCGAGGAGGCCGCCACCTTCGTCAAGGCCACCCAGCTCGACGCCCTGGCCATCGCCATCGGCACCAGCCACGGCGCCTACAAGTTCAGCCGCCCGCCCACCGGCGACATCCTGGCGATCAGCCGCGTGAAGGAAATCAACGCCCGCATTCCCAACACCCACCTGGTGATGCACGGCTCCAGCAGCGTGCCGCAGGACCTGCTGGCCATCATCAACCAGTACGGCGGCAAGATGAAGCAGACCTACGGCGTGCCGGTGAAAGAGATCCAGGAAGCCATCAAGCACGGTGTGCGCAAGATCAACATCGACACCGACATCCGCATGGCCATGACCGGCGCCGTGCGCAAGTTCCTGGCTGAAAACCCCGAGAA
This sequence comes from Candidatus Skiveiella danica, assembly GCF_022705245.1. Taxonomy (NCBI): domain Bacteria; kingdom Pseudomonadati; phylum Pseudomonadota; class Betaproteobacteria; order Burkholderiales; family Comamonadaceae; genus Candidatus Skiveiella; species Candidatus Skiveiella danica. Next base: position 53,561 of record NZ_JAKJEW010000011.1, read on the forward strand.
GTTCGATGCCCGCGAATGGCTCAAACCCGCCCGCGAGGCCGCCAAGGCCATCTGCAAGCAGCGTTACCTGGAGTTCGGCTGCGAAGGTCAGGGCGCCCGGATCAAGGGCACCACGCTGGTGGACATGGCCGCGCGCTACGCCCGGGGCGAACTGGCGCAGGTCGTGAACTGATCGCGCGATAATTCCGCCGAATGGCACGAGGCCCGTTGACTGTTCAACGGGCCTTTTTTCTGCATCCCCCGAACTCGAGCGATCATGACCCCAGCCCTCCACACCTCGGCCCTGACCTCCCTGCCGCTGCTGGCGCGCGGCAAGGTGCGCGACAACTACGCCGTGGGCGACGACCGCATCCTGATGGTGGCGTCGGACCGCATCAGCGCGTTCGACGTCATCATGGGTCAGCCCATTCCGGGCAAGGGTGAATTGCTCACGAAGATGGCCTTGTGGTGGTTCGACCAGCTCGGGCCCAATGGCCTGAACCTGTGCCCGATCCACCTGACCGGCGAGGCGCCCGAGAGCGTGGTGGCGCCCGCCGAGGTGCCGCAGGTCGCCGGGCGCTCGATGCTGGTGCGCCGGCTCAAGCCGATCCTGGTCGAGGCCGTGGTGCGCGGCTATCTGGCGGGCAGCGGATGGAAGGAATACCAGGAAAACCAGTCGGTCTGCGGTGTGGCGCTGCCGGCGGGCCTGAAGAACGCGAGCCGGCTGCCCGAGCCGATCTACACGCCGGCCGCCAAGGCCGCTGCGGGGGAGCACGACGAAAACATCACGTTCGAGCGCACGGTCGAACTGATCGGGCCCGACCTGGCGACCCGCATCCGCGACATCAGCCTGGCCATCTACAAGGCGGCCGCCGCGATCGCGTTGAAGAAGGGCATCATCATCGCCGACACCAAGTTCGAATTCGGACTGGATGCCGACGGCACCCTGACGCTGATGGACGAGGTGTTGACGCCCGATTCGTCACGCTACTGGCCGGCCGAGAGCTACGCCGAAGGCGGCAACCCGCCGAGTTTCGACAAACAGTTCTTGCGCGACTGGCTGGAGCAGGTGCGCATCAACGGCAAGCCGTGGGACAAGACACCCCCGGCGCCACACCTGCCGCGCGACGTGGTCGAAAAAACCGCCGCCAAATACGGCGAAGCGCTGCAGCGCCTGGTCGGCTGACAGGCGAGCGCGCGGTTGAGAGCGCTCCTGTTTCAGGAGTGGCTCATGGCCGTCCGACGCTGGGATCGGGCCGATACGATGCAGAATCTGGCGGAAAATGCGGACGTTCGGCGACCTGGGCCTCAGTTCAGCATCATGCTGAGTTTGCGCCGGTAGGCGGACACCAGCGCCGCCTGCGGGTCCTCCTGCACCGTGGCCTTGCCGGCCAGTTCGATGCCGCCCGCCGTCTTGCCGGGCGTCTGCTCGCCGGCCTTGGGGCGCGCCGGCGAGAGCAGTTCCAGGATGGCGACGAAGGTCTTGCGCGGCGCGGCGTCGTTCCAGAGCTTGTCGCGCATGATGATTTCCAGCAGCTCGTCCATCGCCGCAGTCCACTCGCCATGCGCCATCAGCACGCGGCTCTTGGCGAAGCGGGTTTCGAAATCGCGCTTGTTGTCGGCGATCTTCGCGTCGAACTGCGCCAGCGGCCAGGCGCCGCACGGGTCGGTGGCGGCGAACTGCAGCGCGTTCATCCAATGGGACAGAGCCTCGAATCGCAGCGGCACCGGGATCTGCGCCAGCGCGGGGGCCAGCGCGGCAGCAGCCTCACCAAACGCGCCGGTGCCGATCAGCAACTTCACGTAGTCAAAGCGGATGTCGTCGTTGCCGGGATCGGTGGCCAGCGCATCGCCCAGGCGGGCCAGCGCGGCGTTCACGTCACCGGATGCCAGGTGTTGCTGGGCTTCCTGCGCGTCGGCCTCGGCCGCCAGCTCATGCTCGCCGGGCAGGTGCTTGTCGAGAAACTCGCGCAGCTTGCCCTCGGGCAGCGCACCCATGAACCCGTCCACCGGCTGCCCGCCGATCATCAGGATGCAGGTGGGGATGCTCTTGATGCCGAACGCCGCGGCCAGTTGCTGCTCGTCGTCGGAGTTGATCTTGACCAGCTTGAAACGGCCCGCATACGCCACCTCCAGCTTTTCGAGGATCGGGCCGATCGACTTGCACGGGCCGCACCACGGGGCCCAGAAATCGATCAGCACGGGCACGTCCATGGAGGCGGCGATCACCTCGGTTTCAAAGTTCTGCAGGGTGATGTCCATCATGGGGAGGTCAATCCGGGTGAAACCTTAAAATTCAACAACTTCCTTCGAAAAGCTCCCGATGACTCAAGCGCTTATCGGCGTGGTCATGGGCTCCAGTTCCGACTGGGACACCATGCAGCACGCAGTCCAGATTCTCCAACAATTCGACATCCCCTTCGAGGCGCGGGTGGTGTCGGCCCACCGAATGCCCGACGACATGTTCGCCTACGCCGAGGCCGCCGTCGGGCGGGGTCTGAAGGCCATCATCGCCGGCGCCGGCGGTGCGGCCCACCTGCCGGGCATGATCGCGGCCAAGACGGTGGTGCCGGTGCTGGGCGTGCCGGTGCAGTCCAAGGCTTTGTCGGGCGTGGATTCGCTGCACAGCATCGTGCAGATGCCCAAGGGGGTGCCGGTGGCCACCTTTGCCATCGGCGTGGCCGGCGCGGCCAACGCGGCCCTGTTCGCGGTGGCCCTGCTGGCCAACGAAGACCCGGCGCTGCGCGGGCGGCTCGAAGCGTTTCGCGCCGAGCAGACCGAAGCGGCCCGCGCCATGACGCTGCCCGTATGAGCGCAGCGCCGGGCCGCCCCAAGCAAGCTCGCACCGCCGTGCGCGGCACGGAGGTTACCCAGTGAACACCACCATCCTTCCCGGTACCACGGCCTCGGGCCAGCAGACCACCCTCGGTGTGATGGGTGGCGGCCAGCTCGGGCGCATGTTCGTGCAGGCGGCCCAGGCGATGGGCTACTTCACCGCGGTGCTCGACCCGGACCCGGCCAGCCCCGCCGGCCTGGTGAGCCACTTCCACATCCAGACCGACTACCTGGACGAACAGGGCCTGGCGCAGCTGATGCAGCGCTGCGCCGCCATCACCACCGAGTTCGAGAACGTGCCGGCCCCCGCGCTGTTCACGCTGGGTGCGCACCGCCCGGTGGCGCCCGGCGCCGATGCGGTGGCCATCGCCCAGGACCGCAGCGCGGAGAAGGCCCATTTCCTGCGCTGTGGCGTGCCGGTGGCCCCCTACGCGGTGATCGAAACGTCCGAGCAACTTGCTGCACTCATCGAAGAGCCGAGCGCAGCGCCGGGCCGCCCCAAGCAAGCGAGCGCCCCCTCGGGGCTGAGTGCCGCGGCTACGGATGTGCCTGCGCACATCCGGACGGCACGAAGAGGCCCCGACTCTGGCGGAGACACGTCCAGCGCAGTACACGAATTGACCAGCGTGGGGGCCTATCTCTTCCCAGGCATCCTGAAGACCGCCCGCCTGGGCTACGACGGCAAGGGCCAGGTCCGGGTGGCCACACCAGCCGAGCTGGCCGCCGCCTGGGACGCGCTCAAGAACGTGCCCTGCGTGCTGGAGAAGATGCTGCCGCTCGCCGCCGAATGCTCGGTGATCGTGGCGCGCAGCGCCGACGGCACCATGGTGCATTTCCACCCGCAGCTGAACCTGCACCGCGACGGCATTCTCGCCGTCACCCAGGTTTTTGAAGGCAATCTGCCCCTTCCCAGCGTGGAACGGGCGGTGTCAGCTACCAAAGCAATAGCGAACGAGTTGCAGTACGTCGGCGTGCTGTGCGTCGAATTCTTCGTGCTGGACGACGGCAGCCTGGTCGTCAACGAAATGGCGCCGCGCCCGCACAACAGCGGCCACTACACACTGGACGCCTGCGACGTGTCGCAGTTCGAGCTGCAGGTGCGCGCGCTCACCGGCCTGCCGCTGGTGCCGCCGCGCCACCACAGCCCGGCCATCATGCTCAACCTGCTGGGCGACCTGTGGTTCGATGCCGCCGGCCGGCCGATCACACCCGCCTGGCGCGAGGTGCTGGCGCTGCCGGGCGCGCACCTGCACCTGTACGGCAAGCTCGATGCCCGCAAGGGCCGCAAGATGGGCCACCTCACCCTCACCGGCGACAGCGTCGAGGCGGTGCGTGCCACCGCCTTGCAAGCCGCCAGCCTGCTGGGCATCCCGGCCTTCTGAACCCGGGGCTTCTTCCGCCATGATTCTGGACGGTCGATCCGACGACGCCATCGCCGCCGCGGTGCGTGCGCTGAAGGCCGGGGAACTCGTGGGCCTGCCCACCGAGACGGTGTACGGCCTGGCCGGCGACGCGGACAACGACCGGGCGGTGGCCCGGATCTTCGAAGCCAAGGGCCGGCCTGCCAACCACCCCCTGATCGTGCATGTGGCCGACGCAGCGGGCGTGGACCACTTCGCCGCCGATGTGCCCGAATTCGCGCGCCGTCTGATCGACGCTTTCTGGCCGGGGCCGCTGACGCTGATCCTGCCGCGACGCCCCGGCGTGGGCGCCGCCGCGGCCGGCGGGCAGGACTCGATCGGCCTGCGTTGCCCCTCGCACCCGGTGGCGCAGGCGCTGCTGCGGGCCGGTGCGGCGCAGGGCGTGCGCGGGCTGGCCGCGCCCAGCGCCAATCCGTTCGGTCGGGTGAGCCCGACCACCGCCGCCCATGTGCGCTCCGGCCTGGGCGAATCGCTGCTGGTGCTCGACGGCGGCGCCTGCGACGTGGGCATCGAATCCACCATCGTCGACTGCACACGCGGCGCGCCCGTCCTGCTGCGACCGGGCGGCATCAGCCGGGCCCAGGTCGAGGCGGCCTGCGGGCAGCCCTTGCGCGAAGGGGCCGCGCTCGGCGCGCCCGATCCGAAAGCCTCCGGCACCTTGCTGGCGCACTATGCCCCGGCCGCGCCGGTGCGGCTGATGGACGCGAAGGCGCTGCAGACGGCGCTGGACCTGCTCGGCGCCGACGCGGCCCACATCGCCACCTGGTCCCGTGCCATCCTCAAGACGCCTTCATCCGGCGTGATCCGCCGGCGCATGCCCGAAGATGCCGCCGCCACCGCGCAGCAGCTGTTTGCCGTGCTGCGCGAGTTCGACGCGCAAGGTGCCCGCCTGATCTGGATCGAGACGCCCCCGGAGACCCCCGAATGGGAGGCGGTGCGTGACCGGCTCCAGCGGGCCGCAGCGGCGTGAGGCGGCGCACGCCCAGCCTCGTTAAACTAGCCCCCAATTCCTTGGAGATTTCAATGACAGGAAACCCGTTGCGCCGCATCCTGCTGGCGCTGACCTGCGCATCCGCCGCGCTGCTGGCCGCCTGCGGCTCCGGCACCATCGTCGATCCCTTCCAGCCCACGCGTGTACTGTCGGTGGGCGACAGCTTCAGCGACCTGGGGCAGGACGGCAAGCGCTATACCGTCAACGACGGCACGATCAACATCTGGAGCCAGCAGCTGGCCGCCAGCTTCGGGTTGCCCCTGGTGGCGTCGAACAAGGGCGGTCTTTCCTATGCCCGCGGTGACGCGCTGGTGCAGGGCCCGACCGGCAACAGCATCGAGGCGCAGGTCACCGAGCTGCTGTCCAAGAACACGCTGCAGCCGGGCGACCTGGTGCTGATCAACGGTGGCATCGCCGATATCGTGACCAATGTGGCGGCCTATGGCTTCTCGTCCCAATCCATCGCCAACGTGAAGGCCGCCGGTACGGCACTGGGTGCCCAGGTGCAGCGACTGGTGAATGCCGGAGCCAAGCACGTGCTGCTGGCGGGGGTGTATCCGCTGGGCCTGTCGCCCTATGGGGCCGCCTCGGGGCAGGTCACCAACCTCACCAACATCACGCTGGACTTCAACAATGCCCTGAAGCTGTCGGTGGTCGACCTGGGCTACAACGTGCTGTACCTGGATTCGTCCAATTACTACAGCAATGTCTATTACACGCCGACCAACTACGCGCCGCTCAACAATTCAACCACGATCGCCTGCACCACCGTGCTGGTCACCGAGTGCACGCCTGCCACCATCACGCCGGGCTATGACTACAACACCTTGCTGTATGCCAGTGGCTTCTACTTCACGCCAACGGCGCACCGACTGCTGGGCACCTATGGCTACGACCAGTTGAGGAATCGCTGGTAATTGGAGCAAAGAGGCGAACCCGTCCCAAGCTTGCACGCACGAAAAAGCCGACCCGAGGGTCGGCTCTTTTTCACGGGTCCGACGAGCGCCGGACAACCGAAGGTCAGAACCGGTAACCGACGGCGATGGCCACAGACACCGGGTTCAGCGTCATCGGTTGGGTTTGTCCGGTGGACAGCGTGGTGGTGTTTTTCAGCCAGGTGTAGCCCACGACGCCGTCAAGGAACCAGCGCTCGTTGAAGGAGTAGGTGGCGCCGGCCTGCACGCTCAGGGCGAATTTGGATTCGATCGAGAACGTGGTGGGATTGGACGGCGTGCCGCCGGACAGCGCATTCAGGGTATTGGTGGCGTTTTCGTCATAGAAGTAGGCATAGGTCAGGCCGGCACCCAGGTAGGGGCGGAAGGCCGCCTTGGCATCACCAAACCGGTATTGGGCGAACAAAGTGGCGGGAAGCGCCTTCGTCGTGCCGATCGTGCCCACGCCGGCAATGGCGCCTGCGCCCGTCAAGGTGTGCGTGAACGGCAGCGCCAGCGGCAGATCCACCGACCAGTTGTCGGTGATCATGTAGGTGATGCCGCCACCCAGGCTCCAGTCGCTGCTGACATCGGTCTGGGTGTTGGGCCAGGCGGGCGGCGACAGGTCGCCGCTGGACACCTGCGGGTAGATGCCGGTGGCGCCCACGCGGGCCATCCAGGTGCCTGCGGACTGGGCCTGCGCGGCCGATCCCGCGACCAGCGCCAGAGCCACCAGGGAGAGCTTGAGGGTCTGTTTCATGTGTGTGTCTCCTTGAAGGGGTTACAGCCAGCCGGCCTGGGCCATCAGTCTGGAAGCAAACTGCGACAGCAATTGGTGCCCGTAGGGGGTGGGATGCACGTCGTCGGCGAAAGCGTAGTGGGAAATGTCCCCCTTGATCACGTTGCTGGCATTGCAAACCAGTGATGAGCCGGGGGCATCGGCCGGGTTGCTCAGCGCGTTCGGGCCGCAGACCGGGGTGGTGACGTTGGTCAGGGCGTACTGGGCCGGATCACTCACCATGGCTTTGAACTCGGAATAGAAGTCACCCAAAATGACACCGGAAACACCCGCCAGTTGGGCTGCCAGTTGGGCATTGAAGGCGGTGGTCATGGCATCGACCAGGCCGCGCGTCTGGGCATCCAGGTGCTGGCCGAATGGCGTTCCGGCCACATAGGGCATGTTGACGACGAGCACCTGTTTGGCGCCTTTGGCGACCACCATCGACTTGATATAGGCGCCCAGTTCGGCACCGGCAGTGGCCACGTTGGTCACGGCCGCCTGCGGCGTTTGTGCTCCGGCGGCGACGGACCCCAGTTCCACGAAGACGTCGTTGGCGCCCGCCAGCACCGTGACGAGTTCCTTGCCGGTGTAGCTGCCGCCCGATGCCGTCAGGTGCGCGCTCATCTGGTCCTTCACCGGCTTGGTGGTGAAGCCCAGGTTGTACTGGTTGAACGGCGCGCCTTGCCACAAAAAGGACTGGATGCCCAATGGGCTGGTGACCCGTGAGCCGCCTTGGGCATAGTTGAAGCAATTCGCCTTCGCCGTCGCAGGCGCACCGACGAGACCTGGGATGTTGGGATACATGCCGGTTTGCGCCGAGCAGGTCGTGGGCACCGGCAGCAAGGCAGCGATACGTTCGGTCCAGATCTGGCCGCCCGTGGTGGCGTTCACGGTGAACCGCCCGGCGCCGCCCGTGGCCTGGCCCAGGCCGGCGATGCTGCCCACGTTGTAGCTGCCGATGTCGCTCAGGCTGTCGCCAAAGGTCACCATGGCATTGATGCCGACCTTGTTGGACGGGCCGTCGGCGGTCTCACCGCCGCCGCAAGCGGCCACGATTGCGGCCGCGGCCAGTGCGGCCAGTTTCCATCTGATGTCTTTCATTCGCGTGCTCCTGATAAAAAAGAACGATCGTTCGTTTACGCAATGACCATGATAGGCTGCACCGGCCGGCCGATGAACCGGGTAAACACCGAGGGTGGCCCTCGCATGGATGTGCCTGTGCTGCTTCAGCGAAAACGCAGCTTCATGACCAGGATGAACGAGGCCAGCGCCAGCGTGATGGCGTTGGCGAAGACCACCGGCCAGGCGGCGGTCAGCCAGCCATAGACCAGCCACAGCGCCACGCCGAGGGTGAACACGCTGTACATGCCCAGCGAGATGCCGCTGACGTCGCGGGTGCGAAGGGTCAGCCAGGCCTGCGGCACGAAACTGCAGGTGGTGAGGAGAGCGGCGAGGTAACCGATGGCGTCGGGCAGCTGCATGCGGCGGATCCTGCGGTGGGATGAAGACTATCGAAATCGTAGCTGCCAATGACCCATTGACGCTGGGAAAGTGCCATTTTGGGGCTATGTCTGCATTAGGTGTTGAAAAGAGTGGTGCCAGAGCCTAAAGTCAGTCTGACTTCAGCAGAAGTGGAGGCGCGACATGAACCGAAGCGACTTTGCCAGACTTCTCGACCAGCTGGGATCCTTGAGCCCAAAGCAGCGGGCACAGGTGCAGGGCATTCTGACTGCGCTGCCCGATACAGCCCCCAGCGCCGTTGCCCGCATCATCCCCGGCCCCGAGGCCTGCCCCCACTGCCAGGCCCCTGCCGAGCAACTTCGCCCTTGGGGCCACAGCCATGGGCTGGCGCGCATGCGTTGCCACTCTTGCGGCAGAACCAGCAATGCGTTGACCGGCACACCCCTGGCGCACCTGCGTCGGCGTGAACAATGGATGCACCATGCGCAGGCGCTGATCGAGGGGGCGAGCGTGCGCAAGGCGGCCCAATGCTGCGGTGTCGACAAGAACACCGCGTTTCGCTGGCGCCATCGCTTTCTTCAGGCGGCCGCCATGCACCGACCCGCGCACGAGGGCGGGATTGTCGAGGCCGATGAGACCTTCTTTCTGGAGTCCTTCAAGGGACAACGCAAGTTGCCCAGGCCAGCGCGCAAACGCGGCGGGGCGGGAGCCTATTTCGAACGTGTTGCAGTGCTGGTGGCGCGCGACCGTAGCGGACAAACCGCAGACTTCCGGCTTGAGAACGTTGACGCAGCCCACATCACTGCGGTGTTGAATCCCTTGATCGACAAGGATGCCATTTTGTGCACCGACGGTGCAGTGATCTATCAAAAAGTGGCCCGAACCATGGGAGTGACCCATCGGGCCGTCAACGTTCAAAAGGGCATCCGGGTACTTGACGGGGCCTTTCATATCCAGAACGTCAACGCTTATGACAGTCGCCTCAAGCAGTGGATGAGCCGCTTCCACGGGGTGGCCACCAAGTACTTGGAAAACTATCTCGGTTGGCGCCGCATGATCGAGCGGTACCGGCAGAACATCTCACCCAATGTTTGCTTGTACGAAGCGCTTGGCAGGTGGCAGCCGCAACAGCTAATGCAGACATAGCCCATTTTGGTCGGAATCATCGGTCCAGCGCGACCCATTCGACGAGCTGGTCCAGCGCCGGTCGCGCGGCGTTGGCATTGTCGTGGTTGATCAGGGCCACCAGGCTGTAGCGCTGGCCGCTGCGCCCGTTCACGTAGCCGGCCACGGCCGCCACGTCGCGCAGCGAGCCGGTCTTGAGCCAGGCATTGCCCAGGGCCTGCGAGGCGGCGTTGCGCTCGCGCATGCGCGCCACCGTGCCGTCCACGCCGGCAATGCCGAGCGACTGGGTGAAAGGCCCGGACAGGGGCCCGCTGGCGGCGCGGCGCAACAGCGCGGTCAGCGCGGCGGCGCTGCTGCGCTCTTCACGCGACAGGCCCGAGCCGTTGTCCAGCACCGGCGCTGCCTGCTCGCCGAAGCGCTCGCGCCACCAGCGCTGCAGGCGCTGGCGCGAGCCCTCAAAGGTGCCACGCCCCTGCTCCTGGCTGGAAAACGTCAGAAACAGCTGCTGCGCCATCACGTTGTTCGAGAACTTGTTGATGTCGGCGACGATGTCGCCCATCGGCAGCGAGTCGGCGCTGACCCACAGGCGGGCGGCGGCGGGCGTGGTGCCTTCGCGCACCCGCCCCTGGAGGCGGCCCCCCGCGGCGTCCCACATCGCCTGCACCACGCGGGCCGCGTAGGCCCGTGGCTCGACATAGGCCACCGGCCACAGCCTTTCTCCGCAGGCCGCAGGGTAGCGCCCGGCAAAGCGCACCCGGTCGGGGCTGGAGAAATCGGCGCGAAGGCCAGCCCGCCAGTCGCCGCAGGGGCCGGATGCCAGCGCCAGGCTGGCGGGGATCTCCACGCCGGCGATCGGCGGTTCGCTGCGGATCAGCGCCTGGGCGCGGGAGGGATCCGGGGTGAAGGTGAACACCAGCGACTTGAAGTTCACCAGCAGGCCGTCGGGGGAGGCGTTGTAGGGCCGAAGCGGCTCGTCATCGAACGCGCCGGGGTGGCGCTCGGGCACCTGGAAGATGCTGCGGTCGAGCACGATGTCGCCGCGCACCTCGCGCACGCCCTGCGCCATCACCTGCCGCAACAGCGCATCCACGCGCTCCAGCACGAGTTTCGGATCGCCGCTGCCGCGGATGATCAGGTTGCCGTCGAGCACGCCGTCGGTGACCGGGCCGTCGACGTACACGCGGTTGGTCCAGGTGAAATCCGTGCCCAGCAGGTCAAGCCCTGCGTAGGTGGTGATCAGTTTCATCACCGAGGCCGGGTTCATCGAGGCGTCGGCGCGGTGGCTCAGCCGCACGGGGGGTGGCGTTCCCACCGCGCCGGCGCGACCGGCTGAGACCGGGGTCATCGAGGCGCTGGCAGCCCCCGGCACCGGCGTGACCATCACGCTCACCGCATCCGCCGGCACCCCGGCGCGCGCCAGCGCCTGGGCGAACTCGGGCGGCAGCGCGGCCGGGCTCGCGGCGGGCAGCAGGGCTAAAGCGCTTCCAAGGGTCAGATGCAGCGCGGTGCAGCGAAAGAGAACCACGGGTCGAAACATGTTTTCAGTCTACAGGGCCCGAGCGGGGTGCCGTTCGGCCACGGATAATCCCTCCCATGCGCTTTTCCCCCAAGACCATCGGCGCGGCGTCGGCCGTGATCACCGTGGTCATCTGGACCTCCTTCATCGTCATCGCCCGGGCCACGGCCGACCCGAGCCGCGGCGTCACGCTCACGCCCTTCGACATCGCCCTGTTGCGCATCCTGGGCGCGGGCAGCGTGCTGCTGCCCTGGGGGGTGTGGCTGGTGCGCTCGGGCACGGCGCGCGGCTGGCTGGGGGTGTCGCCCCTGCCCTGGCGCACCACGGTGCTGACCGGCTTCTTTGGCGGGCTGCTCTACGCGCTGCTGGCCTACGCCGGCTTTGTCTATGCGCCCGCGGCGCACGCCTCGGTGCTGATGCCGGGCAGCCTGCCCCTGTGGACGGCGCTGCTGGCGGCGCTGATCCTGCATGACCGCATCACGCCGGCGCGCGCGCTGGGCCTGGCGTTCATCGTGGCCGGCGACCTGCTGGTGGGCGGCGCCAGCCTGCTCAAGGCGTTCGAAGGTGGGGTGGTCTGGAAGGGCGACCTGCTGTTCATGAGCGCCGCGTTCTGCTGGTCGGTCTACAGCGTGCTGGCGCGCAAGTTCGCGCTGGATGCGGTGCGCGCCACCATTGCCATCACCACCTTTGCCTTCATCACCTACGTGCCGGCATACGCCCTGCTGGTGGCCAGCGGCGCGGTGCAGAGCCGACTGGGGGTGGTGCCGGTGGGGGACGTTGTATTTCAGCTGCTGTTCCAGGGCGTGGGCTCGGTGGTGATCTCGGGCATCACCTTCACCCAGATGATCCGCAGCTTCGGCCCGGTGCGCTCCACCATGATCACGGCGTTGGTGCCGGGTCTGTCGGCACTGGGCGCGGTGGTGTTTCTGGGCGAGCCGCTGTCGGTCGCGCTGTTCGGCGGGCTGGCCCTGGTCACCGTGGGCATATTGTTCGGGGTGCGCGCAGCGGCCGCGGGCGCTCCGGTAAAGATAGCGTCCGGTGGCCATTCTGCGCTGGGAACAGCCGGAAAACGTTCAAATTAGTCGTCCCATGAAGCTTCTGGCCTTCGATACCAGCACCGAACACCTCTCGATCGCCGTCAGCTGGCTGCTGGACGGTCGCGTCCAGGTCCGGACCCATGAAGGCCCTGGCGGCGCGATGGCCTCCAGCACGTTGATCCCGGCGGCGCTGGCGCTGCTGGCGCAGGCGGGGCTGACGCTGCGCGAACTGGATGCGATCGTCTTCGGCGCCGGGCCGGGGTCGTTCACCGGCCTGCGCACCGCCTGCGCGGTGGCCCAGGGCCTTGGGTACGGCGCCGGCGTGCCGCTGCTGCCCGTCGACACCCTGCTGGCCGTGGCCGAAGAAGCGCGCCATGCGCTGGCCCCGGCGGGTGGAGCCTTTCAGGTGGTGGCCGTGCTCGACGCCCGCATGGACGAGGTCTATGCCGCGCGCTATGTATGGGACGGGGCCCTCTGGAGGCCGAGCGGCGATGGGACGGTGGGCAAGCCCGAGGCGCTGTCGGGTGGAGAGCCTGTGGACGGTGCCGGCTGGGTGGTCGCGGGCAATGCCTTCGAGGCCTATGGCGAGCGCCTGCTGAACGGCTGGCGCCGGTTTCCCGCGCTGCCGACCGCCACCGCCCTGCTGCGCCTGGCACCGGCGCTGCTGGCCGCAGGCCACGGTGTTGCGGCCCAGCACGCGCTGCCGCGCTACATTCGCGATAAAGTGGCCAAGACAACCGAGGAACGCGCGAGCGAAAAAGCCGCCGCTCTGGATACGCCCATCCCACCAGCACCCCCACCTTGCGCATGAACGCCGTTCTCCAGCCCGTCGAAGCGCGTTTCGAGCCGCTCACCCGCGAGCGGCTGGACGCCGTGCTGGCCGTCGAGCAGTCGGCCTACGCCCATCCATGGGTGCGCGCCAACTTCATCGACGCGCTGGATGCGGGATACCAGGCCCAGGTGCTGCTGGCCGGCGACCTGCCGCTGGGGTATTTCGTGGCGATGAAGGGCGTGGATGAGGTGCACCTGCTCAACATCACCGTGGCGCCCGCATACCAGCGCCGGGGCTGGGCGATGGTGATGCTCGATGCCCTGGCCATCTGGGCGCGCGGCCAGGGCGCCGGCTGGCTCTGGCTGGAGGTGCGCGTGGGCAACCTGCGCGCGATCCAGATCTACGAAGCGCATGGCTTTCAGCGGGTCGGCTTGCGCAAGGCCTATTACCCGGCCGGTCGCGGTGCACGCGAGGACGCCATTGTCATGAGCCGCAAGCTATGAGTGCCGCCGGGGAGAAGCCATGAGCATGAATCTGGATGCGCGCCAGCGCGCGATGCTGGCCGAGATGGGCGTTCGGGTCTGGCTGCCCGAGCCGGTGCCAGCGACGCCGGAGAGGTCGGCGGCAGTTCCTGAAACCATAGCGGACAAGCACGATTTGACGATGGGAAATGGCGTAAAAGGACAAGAATCGACGCCGCGCGACCGCCAGCCGGGCGCTGGCGAGGCCGTCGTCACGCGAGCGCCCGTAGCGCCGGGAACTGCGCGTGCGCCGCAGCCGGCCGGCATCGATGGCATGGATTGGACCGCCCTGCGAGACACGGTCGCTGGTTGCCAGGCCTGCGGCCTGTGCCAGGGCCGCACGCAGACGGTGTTCGGCGTGGGCGACACCGCGGCCGAGTGGATGGTGGTGGGCGAGGCGCCGGGTGAGCAGGAGGACCTTCAGGGCGAGCCGTTCGTCGGCCCGTCCGGGCAATTGCTGGACAACATGCTCAAGGCCATCGGCCTGAACCGGCATGCGCACGCCAGTGGCGAGGGTGCGAACGGCGGATCCGCACTGCGCGGCGTCTACATCGCCAACGTCGTCAAGTGCCGCCCGCCCGGCAACCGCAACCCGCACCCGGACGAAGTTGCGAAATGCGACCCCTACCTGGCGCGCCAGGTGGCGCTGGTTCGGCCGAAGATCATCCTGGCCATGGGCCGCTTCGCGGTGCAGTCGCTGCTGCAGACCACCGAGCCCATCGGCAAGCTGCGGGGGCAGGTGCATCGCTACCACGGCGTGCCGGTCATCGTCACCTACCACCCGGCCTACCTGCTGCGCAACCTGCCGGAAAAAGCCAAGGCCTGGGCCGACCTGTGCCTGGCGATGGACGTGGCCGAACGCGGCGGCTGACCGGCGCCCTCCTCTGGATGGGGCGGCGCAGGGCCGGCGTATGATTTCTTTCATCGCTCTGTCGCAATCGCCCTGAAGGAGACACCATGCCCAACACCGCCCAGATCGTGGGTTCCGGCCCCAACAAAGTCATCTGCCTCAACGGCTGGTTCGGCCATGCGCGCGGCTGGGGGCCGCTGATGCACAGCCTGGACACCCAGCACTTCAATTACGCCTTCATGGACTACCGGGGCTACGGGGCGCGCAAAGGCAGCGGCGGCCCGTACACCATCGCCCAGATCGGCCATGATGTGCTGGCGCTGGCCGACCACCTGGGCTGGCAGCGGTTCAGCCTGGTGGGGCACTCGATGGGCGGCCTGGGCATCCAGCAGGCGCTGGCCGATGCGCCGGCGCGGGTGCAGGCGCTGGTGGGTGTCACGCCGGTGCCCGCTGACGGCTTTGCCTTTGATGACGCGGGCTGGGCCTTCTTCTCCAGCGCCGCTCGCGACGCGGCGGTGCGCCGGGCCATCCTGGATCTCACCACCGGCAACCGTCTGACCGGCGTGTGGCTGGATGCGATGGTCAAGTCCTCGCTCACACACTCCGATGTCGAGGCCTTCGATGCCTATCTCACGGCCTGGGCCAAAACCAGCATAGTCGAACGCATCCAGGGCCAGACCCTGCCGGTGCTGGTGGTAGCCGGCGAACACGACGGTGCCGTCAGCGTCGAGACCTGCAAGACGACCTGGCTGCAGCACTACCCCAACGCCCGGCTCGAAGTCATGGCCAACGCCGGCCATTACCCGATGGACGAGACCCCCGTTGCGCTGGCCACGGTGATCGAGAAGTTCCTGCGCGAGGCCGTGGCCGCGTGAGCACGGTGGTCGCGTTGCCGGGCACATGATGTCGCCTGCGTTTCCACGCCTGCTTGGCGACATCGGCGGCACGAATGCCCGCTTCGGCTGGCAGACGCAGGCCGGCGCACCGGTCACGGACGTGGCGGTCCTGCCAACGGACCAGCACCCCACGCTTGTCCAGGCCATCCGGCATTACCTGAGCCTGAGCGGCAAGCCCGCTCCGCGCGCAGGTGGCCTCGCCATCGCCACCACGATCACCGGCGACCAGGTGAAGATGACCAACCATCCGTGGCATTTCTCCATCGCCGCCCTGCAGGTCGAGCTTGGCCTTGAGCGCCTCGTGGTAGTCAACGATTTCACCGCGCTGGCGCTGGGACTGCCGTTCCTGGGCGCGCACGAACTACATCAGGTGGGTGGCGGCGAGCCGTTGGCTGGCGCGCCGCTGGCGGTGTTGGGGCCGGGAACCGGACTCGGCGTGTCGGGGCTGCTCGCCACGGCGGGGGACGGGTGGGTGCCGATCACCGGCGAAGGCGGCCACGTCAGCCTCGCTGCGATCAATGCGCGCGAGCAGGCGGTGCTGCAGCAGTTGATTGCGCGATTCGGCCATGCCTCCGCCGAGCGGGCGCTGTCCGGGCCAGGGCTGGTGAACCTCTACCAGGCGGCCTGCAGCCTGTCGGGGCAGGCGCCGCAGCCGCTGTCAGCGGCCGACGTGATTGCGGGCGCCCGCGGCGGCAATGACCCGGCCTGCACGGAGGCGTTGGACCTGTTCTTCGGCTTTCTCGGCAGCGTGGCCGGTAACCTGGCGCTGACGCTGGGCGCGCGGGGCGGCTTCTTCATCGGCGGCGGCATCGCGCCGCGCCTTCTACCGGAACTGGAGCGCTCGACGTTTCGCGAGCGTTTCGAGGCCAAGGGGCGTTTTCGCGACTACCTGGCCGCGATTCCCACCTGGGTGATCCACGCCACCGTGTCGCCCGCCTTTGCCGGCGTGGCGCGTGCGCTGGACGCTGCCTGAGGTTTCAAGCGGTCGATAGCGGCCAGTTTGAACCTGATTTAAGCTCAAGAAGGTCACTTCCCAGCGTCAGAAGGTCACAGTCAGCTGTTGATTCAGGAGCGTTTGGTCGACGCCGAGGCGCCCGCACCTGGAAGCAGCACGGTGGCAATGGCCAGCACCATCAGCGCCACGGCCGCCCAGTCCTGCCAGTGCAGCACCTCGCCCAGCCACAGCGCGCCGCTGAACACGCCCAGCACCGGGATGAACATCACGCTCAGAGTGGAAGCCACCGGCGGCAGGCTGCGCGCCAGGTAGAACCAGGCGGCCTGGGCGAAGGCGAACACGCCGATGGCGTTGAACACGATCGCGCCCCAGCCTTCGGGCGAGGGCATGCGCCACTGCCCGCGCTCGAAGACCGTGGCCAGCACGGTCATCACCCCGGTGGTCAGGGCCGTCATCCAGAACGAGATCGCCAGCGTGGGCACCGGCAGCGTGGTGCGGCGCAGCATGCGGGTGCCCACCGCCCAGGTGGCCGCAGCCGTCAGCATCATCAGCACGCCCAGCGGTTTGCCGGCCAGCTGGCTCATTTCGTGCCACAGCAGAAGCGCCACCCCCAGCGCGGCCGCGGCCACGCCGGTCCAGGCGCGGGCGGCGAGCCGGTCGCCGAACCACAGCGCGCCGATCACGGCCGAGAAGATCGGCATGGTGTAGCCGAGGATCGCCGCGCGCCCGCTGGACAGCGACTGGATCGCCACGATCGCCAGCGCATGCCAGAAGAACATGTTGAACACCGCCAGCCTGAGCAGCTCGGGCCAGTGGCGTCGTTCGATGTGAAACGGCACCTTCAGCACCACCAGCACGCTGGCGAGCACCGGCAGGCCGAGCCACATGCACAGGGTGCGGAAGGTCAGGGGTGGGTAGCCGGTGACGCCCAGCTTCATGATCGGCCAGTTGATGCCCCAGACGAGTGTGAGCACGACGAGGACGAGCAGTTGCCGGGAGGTGAGGGCTTGCATCGGTCCGATGGTAGGGGCAACCGTAAAATCCTGCGCATGACCTTTCTCGACATGCTGGGCGACGCGGCGCGCCAAAACAGTTCCATGCTCTGCGTCGGGCTGGACCCGGAGCCCGCGAAGTTTCCGGCCCGCTACAAGGGCGACGCCAACAAGATCTACGACTTCTGCGCCGCCATCGTCGATGCCACGGCCGACCTGGTGATCGCGTTCAAGCCGCAGATCGCCTACTTTGCCGCGCACCGCGCCGAAGGGCAACTGGAGCGCCTGATGGAGCACATGCGCCGGGTGGCGCCGCGGGTGCCCATCATCCTGGATGCCAAGCGCGGCGACATCGGCTCCACCGCCGAGCAGTACGCCATCGAGGCCTTCGAGCGCTACGGCGCCGATGCCGTGACGCTGTCGCCGTTCATGGGCTTCGATTCGGTGGCGCCTTACCTCAAATACGAGGGCAAGGGGGCCTTCCTGCTGTGCCGTACCTCCAACCCAGGCGGCGACGACCTGCAGGCCCAGCGCCTGTCATCGGTCGAGGGCCAGCCGCTGCTGTACGAACACGTGGCGCGGCTCGCGCAAGGCCCCTGGAACCTGAACGGTCAGCTCGGCCTGGTGGTGGGCGCCACCTACCCGGCCGAGATCGAACGCGTGCGCGCGCTGGCGCCCACGCTGCCGCTGCTGATCCCGGGCGTCGGCGCCCAGGGCGGCGACGCCGCTGCCACGGTGAAGGCCGGCCTGCGCGACAACGGGCCGATCATCGTGAACTCATCGCGGGCCATCCTGTACGCCTCGTCCGGCGTTGACTTTGCCGACGCGGCGCGGCGCGAGGCCTTGCGAACTCGCGACACGCTGCAGGCCGCCCGCGCCTGAGCCCCTCTTTGCCGGCGGGTGTGCGGCGTGTCGTGACAGTTGCTTACACATCGCTTGTTTCCAGTTGAAAAAAGTGCGGCCTTGGGGCCGCTTTTTTTTGCCATTCCCTTTACGCTAGTGCCATCCCCATTCTTTTCCGGACAGCCCCATGAACGATTTGACGGTGGACAGGCCCGAGGCGGCCAAGGCGGAACACGCCCAAAGGGGCTCGACGACAAGCGAACCCGAAAGCGCGCGTGACGAGCGGCAGCCTGACCGGCGGACCCTGCCGATGGCGGCACTGGCGGCCGCCGCGCTGGCCGCCTGCGGCGACGGCTCCGACGGCGCGGCCGACAGCGACGACGGCGCCACGCTGCAGGGACTCCAGCGCCGCATCCGAGGCGGCTATCACAGCGCCCGCAGTGACGCCGAGGCCGCGCGCTTTCTGCTGCAAGCCCAGGCCTACGCCACCACGGCCGACATCGCCGCCGTGCGTGCCAACACCTTCGCGAACTGGTTGGGTATGCAGTACGCCAAGCCGGTCGGCCCCACTGGCTGGGACTGGCTGAACGCCCGCGGCTACGCCACTATCGACAGCACCACACGCTATTTCGATAACACCTACCCCGGCGACTACATGATCTGGAACCAGCTCATGACCGCGCCGGATGCGCTGCGCAAGCGCTGCGCGCTGGCCTTGTCGGAGTTCTTCGTGGTGGGGCTGTCGGGCCTTGATTTCGCCTGGCGCAGCCACGGGATTGCCGCCTGGTGGGACCTGCTGGTGGCCCACGCCTTCGGCAACTTCCGCCAGTTGCTGGAGGCTGTCACGCTGAACCCGGCGATGGGCTATTACCTCAACACCAAGGGCAATCTCAAGGAAAACACCGCCACCGGCCGCCAGCCGGACGAGAACTATGCCCGCGAGGTGATGCAGCTCTTCACCATCGGCCTGTACCAGCTGAACCTGGACGGCACCGAGAAGAGGGATGCCCAGGGCAACCGCATGGAGACCTACACGCAGGCCGATGTCACCAACCTGGCGCGCGTGTTCACCGGCTACGACGTCGACCTGAGCCAGAACGTCAACACCTATGACGCGGTGCTCAACCGCAACATCCCCAACACCACGGCCGCCCGCCTGCCCATGGCACTGAACGCCAGCCGCCATTCGACGCTGGCGGCCTCCTTCCTGGGCGCGAACGTGCCGGCCAACACGCCAGGCGCCGCAGCCCTGAAAACGGCGCTGGACACGCTGTTCAACCACCCGAACGTCGGGCCATTCTTCGGCCGCCAGATGATCCAGCGCTTGGTCACCAGCAACCCGAGCCCGGCCTACGTCGGCCGTGTGGCGGCGGCGTTCAACAACAACGGCTCAGGCGTGCGCGGCGACCTCAAGGCCGTCTGGTCCGCCATCCTGCTCGATGACGAGGCGCGCAGCCCGGCCGGGCTGACCCAGGCCAGCTTCGGACGCCTGCGCGAGCCCATGCTGCGGCTGGTGCAGTGGGGCCGTACCTTCGACATCAGCTCGGCGCTGGGCAGCTGGAAGATCGGCGACCTCAGCAACGCGGCCAGCCAGCTCGGCCAGAGCCCGCTGCGTTCGCCCTCGGTGTTCAACTTTTTCCGCCCGGGCTACGTGCCGCCCTCGACCGCGCTAGCCACCAGAAAGGCCGTGGCGCCGG
Source organism: Candidatus Skiveiella danica (assembly GCF_022705245.1). Lineage (NCBI taxonomy): Bacteria > Pseudomonadati > Pseudomonadota > Betaproteobacteria > Burkholderiales > Comamonadaceae > Candidatus Skiveiella > Candidatus Skiveiella danica. The sequence continues at coordinate 73,165 of NZ_JAKJEW010000011.1, forward strand.
AGTTCCAGATCGTCAATGAAAGCACCGTCGGCGGCTACCTGAACTACCTGCAGGGCGTGGTCCGCAACGGCCTCTACGTCAATGCGCCCGATCAGCCCAACGCTGGCAGCAATGCCAGCAACGGCTACGACCTCACCGCCGCCTACACCGGCGAACTCGCGCTGGTGGCCGACGCCGCAGCGCTGGTCAAGCGCCTGTCCCTGCTGTTGTGCGGCGACCAGCTCTCGGCCAGCACGCAGACACTGATCGTGAATGCGCTCAATGCCACGCCGGTGACGGCAGCCAGCACCGACGCCGTCAAACGCAACCGGGTCGCTGCCGCCGTGCTGATGGTGATGGCCTCGGCCGAATACCTTGTGCAGAAATAAGGAACGCGCCATGCACCTGATCCAGCCTGCCCTGCACAGCCGTCGCGCCTTCCTGCGCCGCTCCGGCCAGCTTGCCCTCAGCGGCACCGCGCTGCCGTTCGCCCTGAACCTGGCCGCCATCGGCGAGGCTGCGGCCTTCAATGCCACCGACTACAAGGCGCTGGTCTGCGTCTTCCTGTACGGCGGCAACGACTATGCCAATACCGTCGTCACCTATGACGACCCCAGCTACAACCTCTACAGCACCATCCGCGGCGGTGGCGCCGGCCAGACCGCTGGGGGCATTGCCCTCGCCAAGTCGGCGCTGACGCCCACGTTGCTGAACCCCACCACGGCGCTGCCGGGCGCTCGCCAGTACGCGCTGCACCCGTCGATGACGGGGCTGGCCAGCCTGTTCAATCTGGGCCACGCCGCGGTGCAGCTGAATGTCGGCCCGCTGGTGGTGCCGCTGACGCGTACGCAGTACAACAGCGCCGACCGCAGCACCTGGCCGCTGCCGCCCAAGCTGTTCTCCCACAACGACCAGCAATCGATCTGGCAGTCGTCCTCGCCCGAGGGCTCCACCATCGGCTGGGGCGGCAACCTGGGCGATCTGGCGCTGGGCGGCAACAGCAATTCGCTGTTCACCTGCATCTCCGTCACCGGCAACGCGGTGTTCCTGTCGGGCGACTCGGCGCTGCAATACCAGGTGAGCACAGGCGGCGCGGTGGCGATCAACAGCGTCAAGAGCAACGTCTACGGCTCGGCGGCCGTCAAGGCCGCGATGGCCACGCTGGTGCAGCAAAGCCGCACCAACCTGCTGGAGAACGAATACAACCGCGTCACCACCCGCGCCGTGACGGCCGAGTCGCAAGTGACGTCCGCCCTGGCGTCCTACCCTGCGGCCAATGCACCGTTCAGCACCTTCCCCGCCAGCAATCCGCTGGCCGACCAGCTCAAGATGGTGGCACGGCTGATTGCGGCGCGCAGCGCGTTGGGCGCCACGCGCCAGGTGTTCATGGTCTCGATCGGCGGCTTCGACCTGCACGACAACCTGATCTCGCAGCACCCCACGCTGCTCGGGCGCGTGAGCGATGCGATGACCGCGTTCTACAACGCCACGGCGGCGCTGGGCGTGGCGGACAAGGTCACCGCCTTCACCGCCTCCGACTTCGGCCGCACGCTGGCCTCCAACGGCGACGGCGCCGACCACGGCTGGGGCAGCCACCACCTGATGGTGGGCGGCGCGGTCAAAGGGGCGTCCTTCTACGGCACGCCGCCGCCGGTCAGCGTGGGCAACACCGCCGCGCCTGAAGACCAGTGGCACGTCGGCCAGGGACGCCTGTTGCCCAGCACCTCGGTGGACCAGTACGCCGCCACGCTGGCGCGCTGGTTCGGCGTGGCCGACAGCGAGCTGGCCGGCATCCTGCCCAACCTGGGCCACTTTGGCGCCGCCGCGGGCCGGCCCGACTACCCCAGCGATCTCGGATTCATGCGCTGACCGGGTTCCCCGCGTGACAGCGCGGGGATGTCGCGCACGGCTACCATGGCGCGTGCCCGGGTCTGCCCGGCCGACGCGACGCCACTTCCCGAACATCGAGCGAGACCTGCCCATGAAACTTTACGTATCCCCCCGCGCGCCCAGCCCGCGCCGCGTGCTGATGTTCCTGGTCGAGAAGGGCATCACCGGCATCGATCTGGTCCACATCGACCTGAACGCCCACGAGCACAAGCGCGAGGCTTACCTGGCCAAGAGCCCGCTGGCCAAGGTGCCGGCACTGGAGCTGGACGACGGCCGCGTGCTCACCGAGACCCGCGCCATCTGCACCTACCTGGAAGGCCTCTATCCCGAGCCCAACCTGATGGGCGTGGACTTTGACGAACGCGCCTTCATCGAGATGGCCGACCGTCGCGTGGAGCACTACCTGCTGGCCAGCATCGCCAACGCCATCCGCCACACCCACCCCGGTCTGGCGCCGCTGGAGCAGCCGCAGTTCCCTGACTTCGGCCACTCCCAGGCGACCAAGGTGCGCGAAATCGCCGGCTGGTTCGACTCCGTGCTGGCGCGCCAGCCCTGGATGGCCGGCGAGCGCTTCACCATTGCCGACATCACCGCCTTCTGCGCCATCGAGTTCGCACGCGGCCTGATGAAGTTCAAGCCGGGCGACGAAGGTTTGAGCGCACTACAGGCCTGGCGCGACCGCGTGGCCGAGCGGCCGAGCGCGCGCGTGTAGCGCGCAAGAACGGCCGGAGCACTTCGCCGGTCCTGTCGACCCCGAGCGGTTTCGTTGGCCCAAGAAAAAAGCGCCCCGTCGGTGACTGGGGCGCTATGAAGGATCAGGTTCTGATCCGAGTGCTCGGTGTGTGACGTTTGATGGGGCTGCTTTTTTCTTCTTGGTTTATCAAGCAACTTCAGCGCGGGTCATGAGGGCCTTGCCACCGACCCAGAACAACATGGCGGTTCCGACCAGGGGCAGCATCACGGCGAAGGCCAGACCGATGAACGGCGCGGCGATCAGTTTGGCGGCATAACCCATGAACCGGGTCATCGTCGGTGCATACCTGGAAGTGGCCAGCGCCTTGGCAGCGGTGACGACCAGGAAGCCCATGCCGACGAAGGGCAGCGCCATCGCATACAGCAGACCGATGAAGGGCGCAGCGGCCAGCAAGGCCACGTTCTTCAGGAACATCGGTGCATGTTTGGCCGCTTGTGTTTGCAGCAGGGCCTTCCCGCCGATCCACAGCAGCGCGGCCAGTCCCACCAGGGGCATTGCCACCGCATAGGCCAGACCGATGAACGGGGCGGCCAGGAACAGTGCGATCTGGCGCACGGGGTGCGCGACAGCCGGCGCTTCGATGGCGACATGAACTTCAGAAGGCTGCACCAGTTCAAGCCGGGCGGCCATCGGGACCACGGGCGAGCGCATCGCATGGGCGGCGCTTTCCTCGATCATTTCGGGCGACAGGGGCTTGCGCATGAAGTCCGTCACGCCAGCGGCCTTGGCCCGGGTTTCGTTTTCGGTGGTTCCGAAGCCGGTGATGATGACCACGGGCGTCCAGGGTTGGCGGGCCTTGAGCTGTTCGGCCAGTTCCACGCCATCCATGCCGGGCATCTTGATGTCGGTGAACACGACATCAAAGGACTGCTCACGAACCTGCTTCAGCGCTTCATGGGCATTTTGTGCGGTGGTGACCACATAGCCTTTTTGGGAGAGAACACGGTTGAAACTCTTGCCAACAACGGCGTCGTCATCCACAACCAATACTTTACGCAGTGCACTCATGATTTTCTCCGGTAGTTTCAATATCTCTTCTCAGATGGATGACTCCTACGCATAGCGCGTGCCAGGCGGCCAGAAATTGAAAAACCTGTTTGTTTTCAAGTACTTGCTGGAGAGTCGGTCCGCTGCGGGGTGCCGGCGGGCCTGCCGGGCGGGGGCGCAAGTACATTTTTTCTGGACACCCGCTCGGCCGGATGCTCAGGGTGCCCTGGAAAACCTCAATGAAATCAACATCTTTTGCCGCAGAAGGGCGTATGGCTTTGTTGTACAGCGGCCATCCGGCTTCGGGCGCTGTGGTCAGCCTGTGCTTACTTCCACGGCACCGGCGCCTGCGTCAGCGCCTTCAGCACCGACGGCAGGTGCGCGGCGAACTCGACCAGCTGCGCGCCCAGCACCATCTGCAGCCGGTCGGATCCGGCCTTCGGGGCGCTGGCCAGCAGGCGCTGGGCGCTGACGCGGTCATTCATCTGCCCCAGCAGATCCTGCGCCTGGACCAGCGCCTCGGTCAGCTCGCTCAGGCGCTCGGGCGGCCACAGGCTGGCGAGGAAGTCCAGCGCATAACGCAGCTTCTTCGCCTCGATGCGCACCTGATGGCGCTCGACGGCATCGAACAGGTCGGCGGTGCGGATGTGCCGCAACAGGCCGCGATGCCGCTGGCGCAGGCGCTTGCGCGCCCAGGGTTCGAGCGAGGCGACTGACGCTGCGCCATCGTCCACCTTCAGCCGTAGCAGGGCCCGGGTGAAGGCCAGCAGGTGCTCGCTGGTGTCGCGGCTGGCCAGCCTGTGGCGGGCGGCATCGCGCGCGGCGTCCCCCTGCACGCGGGCCCAGGTCTGCAGCCGGGCGGCGTCGCGCGGGCCCAGCAGGGGGATCAGGCCCGGCAGCAGGCTGGTGCGGAATACGTCGTGGTCGCGCGCATCGCCCAGGCTCAGCGCCAGCGCCTTCCAGGCCGCACCCCAGCGCGCCACGAACTTGTGCGGCAGCGCTGGCGCAAACACGCGCAGCGCGGCGCGCAGGCGGCGCAGGGCCACCCGGGCCTGGTGCAGGTACTCGATGTCGTCGCTGTGCAGCACGCCGGCCTCGTTGGCCTGCAGCTGCGCCAGGCAGGCCAGCGCCACGCGGCGAAACGCGTCCATCGGGTGCTCCAAGGGTGGCAGGGTGACGGCTTCGGCCTTCACCGCCTTGGCGCGCCGACCCTGGTGCAGCACGTAGCCACGATCGGACTTGCTGGCCGCCACGGGGCGCAGGTGCGCGTTGTGGCCCAGTTGGCGGGCCAGGCTGAACAGCGCGTCGGGTGGGCCTTGCTTCAGTTCCAGTTCCAGCTCAAGCAGCGGCAGACTGCGCGGGCCGTCGCGGGTGGTGGCGTGGATGTGGCCGCGGTCCAGGGCCACCTCGATCTGTGCCTTGCGATGGGTGACCAGCCACTGCCGGCGCGTGAAATCGGTGGTGAAAACGGGAACCAGCATGCCAGCCAGAGCCTGCAGTTCGTCGGCCAGCGTCGTGTCATCGACCAGCGCGACGAAGTCGAAGGCACCGGGCGTCGTCTGCGCTTCCCATTCGCCGCGCCGGGCCAGGCCGCCGATCACCGAGCCCGCCGTCTTCACCGTCAGCAGGGTCTGGCGCCCCACACGGCGCTCACGCACCGCGACCCGCCGCGCCAGCAAGGTGCGCTTGGGGGTGTCGAAGTAGGTGCTGACCAGCCGCTGCCGCTGCGAGGGTTCGGCCGCCAGCAGCGGATGCGCGAGCAGCGCCGGCACGTCCTGTGCGGCAATCGCCAGTTTCAGTTCGGTTTCAAAGGCCATGGCCGGTGGGGGGGTGCGAGGGAGGTACCCAGTCTGCCAGCAAGCCGCGTCAGGCGCCAGCGCAAGGCCCGGCGGGCACCCAACCACCAAATATGAATGAAATTGGCAAATTCCCAGCGTCAATCAGTCACTTGTAGCTATCAATAAAATAGCGATTGGCGCTCAGCCGGCCGGCAGCAAGCGCGCCAGATAGCGGCCGGTGAAGCTCGCCGGGTTCGCCGCCAGCGCTTCCGGCGTGCCCACGCCCACCACGGTGCCGCCGCCGGCGCCGCCCTCGGGCCCCATGTCGATCAGCCAGTCGGCGGTCTTGATGACGTCCAGGTTGTGCTCGATGATGACGATGGTGTTGCCCGCGTCGCGCAGCTGGTGCAGCACCTTGAGCAGCAGGTCGATGTCGGCGAAGTGCAGGCCGGTGGTGGGTTCGTCGAGGATGTAGAGCGTGCGGCCGGTGTCGCGCTTGCTCAGTTCCAGCGCCAGCTTCACGCGCTGCGCCTCGCCGCCCGACAGTGTGGTGGCGGCCTGGCCCAGGCGGATGTAGCTCAGGCCCACGTCCAGCAAGGTGTGCAGCTTGCGCTCCAGCGTGGGCACGTCGCGGAAGAAGGCATGCGCGGCCTCCACCGTCATGTCCAGGATCTGGGCAATGTTCTTGCCCTTCCACAGCACTTCGAGCGTTTCGCGGTTGTAGCGCAGGCCGCGGCAGGTGTCGCAGGGCACGTAGACATCGGGCAGGAAGTGCATCTCTACCTTCACCATGCCGTCGCCCTGGCAGGCCTCGCAGCGCCCACCGGCCACGTTGAAGCTGAAGCGGCCCGGGCCGTAGCCGCGCTCGCGTGCCGTGGGCACCTCGGCCATCAGCTCGCGGATGGGTGTGAACAGCCCGGTGTAGGTGGCAGGGTTGGAGCGCGGTGTGCGGCCAATGGGTGACTGGTCGACGTTGATGACCTTGTCGAAGTGCTCCAGACCCTGGATCTCCTCGTGCGCGGCGGGCTCGGTATGGGCGCGGTGGATCTTCTGCGCGGCCGCGGCGTACAGCGTGTCGTTGACCAGGGTGGACTTGCCCGATCCGGAGACGCCGGTCACGCAGGTCAGCAGGCCCACGGGTACGTCGACGCTCACGCCCTTGAGGTTGTTGCCGGTGGCGTTCACCACGCGCAGCACCTGGGGCTCCGTCTGGTCCGCCAGCGCGTGGCGCCGCTGTGGCATGGCGATGCTCCGGGTGCCACTGAGGTACTGCCCGGTCACCGAAGCGGGCGTGGCCTCCACCTCGGCCGCCGTGCCCTGCGCCATCACGCGCCCGCCATGCACGCCGGCGCCCGGGCCCATGTCGATCACGTGGTCAGCGGCGCGGATCATGTCTTCGTCGTGCTCGACCACCAGCACGCTGTTGCCGATGTCACGCAGGTGCTTTAGCGTGCCGATCAGGCGGTCGTTGTCGCGCTGGTGCAGGCCGATGCTGGGTTCGTCCAGCACGTACATCACGCCGGTGAGGCCCGAGCCGATCTGGCTGGCCAGGCGGATGCGCTGCGCCTCGCCGCCGCTCAGGGATTCGGCGCTGCGGTCCAGGCTCAGGTAGTTCAGGCCGACATCGTTGAGGAACTTCAGGCGCGAGCCGATCTCGCGCACCACTTTGTCGGCGATCTCTGCCTTGGCCCCGGACATCTTCAGGGTGCTGAAGTAGTCAAATGCCTCGCGCAGCGTGGCATGGCTGACCTCGTAGATGGCGCGGGCCTGCGCGCCGTCACCCACCTTCACATGGCGCGCCTCGCGGCACAGCCGGGTGCCGCCGCAGTCGGTGCAGGGCTGGCTGCTGCGGTAGCGCGCCAGCTCCTCGCGCACCACCACGGAATCGGTCTCGCGGTAACGCCGCGCCATGTTGGGAATGATGCCCTCGAAGGGGTGCTTCTTGGTGACCTTCTTGCGCTGGGACGCGCCCGAGTCCATCACGTAGCTGAACCGGATGTCTTCCTCGCCCGAGCCGTGCAGGATGGCGTGCTGCACCGGGCCCGGCAGCGACTCGAAGGGCGATTCGATGTCGAAGCCGTAGTGTTTCGCCAGGCTCTCGAGCAGCGCGAAGTAATAGCCATTGCGCCGGTCCCAGCCCTTGATCGCGCCGCTGGCCAGGCTCAGCGTGGGGAAAGCCACCACGCGCGCCGGGTCGAAGAAATCCATGGTGCCCAGCCCGTCGCAGGTGGGGCAGGCACCTACGGGCGAGTTGAACGAAAACAGGCGCGGCTCCAGCTCGCTGATCGAGTGGTTGCAGACCGGGCAAGCGAACTTGGCGTTGAACAGGTGCTCACGCGCCGCGGACCCGGCGCCTGCCGGTTCTGTGCTGTCCATCTCCAGCGCAATGGCGCGGCCCTCGGCAAGGCGCAGCGCCGCCTCGAAGCTCTCGGCCAGGCGCTGGCGCAGCTGGTCGAAGGCGGTGCGGGCTTCAGCGGTGGCTTCGGCATCCGCGGGGGTGGCATCGGCAGGGCGGGCGCGGACCTTCACGCGGTCGATCACCACGTCGATATCGTGCTTTTCCGACTTTTTCAGCTTCGGCAGGTTGTCGACTTCATAGGCCACGCCACCGATGCGAAAGCGCACATACCCCTGGGCCTGCATGTCGGCGAACAGCTCCAGGAATTCGCCCTTCTTCTCGCGCGCCACGGGCGCCAGGATCATCAGCCGTGTGCCCTCTGGCAGTGCCAGCGCGGCGTCCACCATCTGGCTCACGGTCTGGGCCTGCAGTGGCATGCCGTGGTCAGGGCAGTAGGGCGTGCCGGCGCGGGCGAACAGCAGGCGCAGGTAATCGTGGATCTCGGTCACCGTGCCCACGGTGGAGCGCGGGTTGTGGCTGGTGGCCTTCTGTTCGATGGAGATCGCCGGGGAGAGTCCCTCGATCAGGTCCACGTCGGGCTTGTCCATCAGCTGCAGGAACTGCCGTGCGTAGGCGGAAAGGCTCTCCACATAGCGGCGCTGGCCCTCGGCGTAGAGCGTGTCGAACGCCAGGCTGGACTTGCCCGATCCCGACAGCCCGGTGATCACCACCAGCTGGTTGCGCGGGATGTCAAGGTCGATGTTCTTCAGGTTGTGGGTGCGCGCCCCCCGCACACTGATGCGCTGCTGGCGCAGCACGGCGGCCAGGTAGCGGTCGTCCGGGCCTGGCACCATCGGCAGGGTGTCGTGGTCAAGGGGATGCGGGCGGTCGGTGGAGGGGTTCAAGGTGGGCGGGTCCGGGAAAACCCTCCATTATCCGGGCTGGCGGGTTTTCCGGCTGGCACACGTTACACGGGCGCCACGGGCAAGCCGCCCGAGTCTCGCTGCGTGATCGGGGACAATCGCAGGTTTTCCACCTGCCCTGCGGATCGGTCCCCTGCGTGTCTGAATCTTCTGCTTCCCCGTCTGCCACCGGCCCGGCGTCCCCCACGATGACGCCCGTGGAGCGTCGCGCCAGCCTGTCGCTGGCCGGCATTTTTGCCCTGCGCATGCTGGGCCTGTTCCTTGTGCTGCCGGTGTTCGTGCTGGAGGCGGCGCGGTATCCTGGTGGCGACGATCCGGCCCGCATCGGCCTGGCCATGGGCATCTACGGACTGACGCAGGCGCTGTTGCAGTTCCCCTTCGGCCTGGCGTCCGACCGGCTCGGGCGCAAGCGGGTCATCGTATTCGGCCTGCTGCTGTTTGCGGCCGGCAGTCTGCTGGCTGCGGCGGCCACCAGCGTGGACGGTCTGCTCGCGGGCCGGGCGTTGCAAGGTGCAGGGGCCGTGTCGGCCGGCGTGACGGCCCTGCTGGCCGACCAGACGCGTGACGCTGTGCGCACCAAGGCCATGGCGCTGGTGGGCGCCAGCATCGGGTTGATGTTTGCGCTGTCGCTGGTGCTGGCGCCGCTGCTGGTGGCCGCGGTCGGTCTGCCTGGCTTGTTCGTCCTGACCGCCGCGTTGGCGTTCGGCGGTGTGGTCACGGTGATCTGGGCGGTGCCGCCGGAACCGCGTGAGCACCGCAACCAGCCGCGTGGCAAGCTGTCCGATGTGCTGGCCCATCCGGGCCTGCTGCGCCTGAATTTCGGCGTGTTCGTGCTGCACGCGGTGCAGCTCGCCATGTGGATGGCGGTTCCCGCCCTGCTGGAGCGGGCCGGGCTGTCCAAGGACCACCATTGGTGGATTTACCTGCCGGCCGTGCTGGCCTCGTTCTTCGTCATGGGCGGCACCTTGTTCCCGATGGAGCGCCGGGGCTACCTTCGCGCGGTATTCCTTTGCGCCATTGGCCTGGTTGCCCTGGTTCAGCTCGGGCTGCTGGCGGCGGCCACGGGCTCGCCGGGGCTGATGGCGCTGGGGCTGCTGATGTTCGTCTTCTTCTGCGGCTTCAACATCCTGGAAGCCAGCCAGCCGAGCATGGTCTCGCGCATCGCGCCGCCACAGGCCCGCGGTGCCGCGCTGGGCGTCTACAACACCTTGCAGTCGCTCGGCCTGTTTGCCGGCGGCGTGGCGGGCGGGGCGCTGGTGAAGGCGTATGGCCCGCAAGGCTTGTTTGGCGTCTGCGCCGGGGCCATCGTGCTGTGGCTGCTGGTGGCCTGGCCGATGGTTGCGCCGGCCCGGGACGGCTTGCCGAGCGCACCCAAAGCCGCATAATCCACGGTTCCACGGAAGGAAGAAAGTCTCATGGCATCAGTCAACAAAGTCATCATCGTCGGCAACCTGGGCCGCGACCCTGAAGTGCGCTCGTTCCCCAGCGGCGACCGAGTGGCCAATGTCACCGTTGCCACCACCGACAAGTGGAAGGACAAGCAGACCGGCGAAATGCGCGAGGCGACCGAGTGGCACCGTGTGGTGTTCAACGGCCGCCTGGCCGAAATCGCGGAGCAATACCTGCGCAAGGGCTCCCAGGTGTATGTGGAAGGCAGCTTGCGTACCCGCAAATGGACCGACCAGAGCGGTGTCGAGAAGTACAGCACCGAGATTCGCGCCGACCAGATGCAGATGCTGGGCAGCCGCCAGGGGATGGGGCAACCTTCCAGCGATGACGGTGGCTACGACAACGCACCGCGCCGCCCGGCCCCGGCCGCCCGCCAGGCCCCGGCTGCGGCATCCGCGCCAAGGTCTTCCGCCCCGCCGCCCAAGGCGTCGAGCGGTTTCGACGACATGGATGACGACATCCCGTTCTGACCCGTGCCCGGCCTCGCAGCCGAGTACCCGAGCACCTCCACCGCCCCGGCGTTGGAGGTTTTTTTTGGTCTTGACAAATACACTAGGGGGTATATATACTGCCTGAAGTATCCAAGGAATTTCCATCATGCGTGTTTCCGCCGTGTCTGTCCGTCTTTCGTTGCTGGTCGTCGCCCTGGGGCTTGGGCTGGGCTTTGGCCTCGCCCAGGCTGCCGCGCCAGTTGAGGTGGCTGTGGTGCAGGCGCGCCCGCAGGCGGTGTCGACCGGGTTCGAATACGACGGCGTGGTTGAGCCGGTAAAGCAGAGCACCATCTCGTCTCAAGCCTCCGGCCGCGTGGCCACGATCTCGGTCAAGGCCGGCGATCAGGTGCGCGCCGGCCAACTGCTGGCCACCATCGACGACCGGGAGACCCAGACCGGCGTGCAACGCAGCCAGGCTCAGGTTTCGCAGGCTGACGCTGAACTGCGCAACGCCCAGGCCAACGCCGAGCGGACGCGGGAGTTGCAGGCCAAGGGTTTTGTCAGCAAGGCGGCCCTGGACACGGCCGAGCTTCAGTTGAAGGCCGCGAAGGCAGGGCAGGACGTCGCAACGGCCGGTGCCCGCCAGTCAGCCCTCTCGCAAGGGTTCACCCGGGTTACCGCGCCCTACGACGGCTGGGTGCTACAGACCTTGAGCGAAGCCGGTGACTTGGCCGTGCCCGGCAAGCCGCTGATGACCTTGTATGCGCCCTTGCCGCTGCGCGCCGTCGTGCAAGTGCCGGCCTCGCGCGGAGAAACGGCCCGCGCAGCAAGCCGAATCGAAGTGCAACTGCCGGGTCCGGACGGCACCGCCCAGTGGGTGGCCCCGAGCAGTCGCTCCGTGATGCCCGCCGCGGATCCGGTGTCCCAGACGATCGAGTGGCGGCTGGAGCTGCCCACGGCCGCCGTGCGCGGCGTGGTGCCGGGCCAGCAGGTCCGCGTGCGCTTCGTGGGCGGCCAGGCGCAGAGGGTGGTGGTCCCGGCTGCCGCCGTGTTGCGCCGCGGCGAACTGACGGCCGTCTATGTGGCGACTCCCACCGGCTTTGCGCTGAAGGCGGTGCGCCTGGGCCCCGACCACGGCGCCGCAGGCGTCGAAGTACTCGCGGGCCTGGGTTCGGACGATCGAGTGGCGCTCGACCCGGTGCGTGCGGGGCTGGCGGGCGCCCGGGCTTCGGGCGCTGCTGCTCCCGCCGCCGTCAAACCGGCGAGCGCGGCACGCTGAAGGCACGCCATGCAAGAACAGAAAAATTCCCCCACACCGCGTCTCGGCGCCTCAGGCCGCATCGCGGCAGCGTTTCAATCCAACGCCATCACGCCTTTGCTGGCCCTGGTGGCCCTGCTGCTCGGCCTGTTTGCCGTGCTGGTCACGCCGCGCGAGGAAGAGCCGCAGATCAACGTGACCATGGCCAATGTGCTGATCCCGTTTCCGGGGGCCAGCAGCGAAGACGTGCAGAACATGGTGGCCCGCCCAGCCGAGCAGGTGCTGTCCCAGATCGCAGGCATCGAACACACCTATTCCGTGGCGCGTCCTGGCCTGGCCGTGCTGACGGTGCAGTTCAAGGTGGGCGTTCCGCGCACCGACGCGCTGGTGCGGCTGTACGATGTGCTCAACGCGAATCAGGACTGGGTGCCGCGGGACCTCGGAACCCTGACGCCGATCGTCAAGCCCAAGGGCATCGACGATGTGCCGGTGCTGGCTGTCACGCTGTGGAGCCATGAAGGACTTGCGGGCAATGACCTGGAGCGCGTGGCGCGGACCGTCGAACTGGAGCTCAAGGCGGTGCCCGGCACCCGCGAGATCCAGACCATCGGCGGTCCGGGCCGTGCCGTTCATGTGTGGCTCGATCCGGTGCGCCTGCGTGAACGCGGCATCGATGTCCTGGGCCTGAAGGCAACGCTGGCGGCGGCCAACTTCGGCATGCCATCGGGCGCTGTGCTCGACCCGGCGGGCAAGGTGCCGCAGATGCTGAGTGTGGAAACCGGTGAATTCCTGACCAGCGCGGAAGACATCGGCTCGCTGGTGGTTGGCGTGAGCAAGGGCAAGCCAGTCTATTTGCGCGAGGTCGCGAAAATAGAAGCCGGCGCGCAATTGCCGCAGCGCTATGTCTGGTTCACGCCCGGCGCCGCCAGTGTCGCTGCCGGGACGGCAACGGCGTCTCCCGTGGCTGCGGGCCAGGTCTATCCGGCAGTGACCCTGACGGTGAGCAAGAAGCCGGGCGAAAACGCGGTCGACGTGTCGCGCGCCGCGCGGGACCGCGTGGACGCGCTGCGCAACACGGTGATCCCGTCCAACATTGAAGTCACCGTGAGCCGAGACTACGGGGAGACAGCGGCCGAGAAGGCCAACAAGCTGATCCAGAAGCTGGCCTTCGCCACGGGGTCGGTCATTCTGCTGGTGGGTTTCGCGCTGGGACGCCGCGAGGCGGTGATCGTCGGCTCCGCGGTCATCCTGACGCTCATGGCCACGCTGTTTGCCAGCTGGGCCTGGGGCTTCACGCTGAACCGCGTATCGCTGTTTGCGCTGATCTTCTCGATCGGTATCCTGGTCGATGACGCGATCGTGGTGGTGGAGAACATCCACCGCCACCAGAACCTGTATCCGGGCAAGACGCTGCGCGAGATCATCCCGGCGGCGGTCGATGAAGTTGGCGGGCCGACGATTCTCGCCACCCTGACGGTGATCGCGGCTTTGCTGCCCATGGCCTTTGTGAGCGGCCTGATGGGGCCCTACATGAGCCCGATTCCGATCAACGCCAGCCTGGGCATGGCCATTTCGCTGGCGATCGCCTTCACCGTCACGCCCTGGCTGGCGCTCAAGCTGATGAAGTCGCACGGTCATGGGCATGCGGCGCCAGGTGAGGCGGTCGCCGCTGCCGCTCCCAAAGGTCTGGGCCCCAAACTGCAGCGGTTGTTCACCCGCGTCCTGACCCCGTTTCTCAACAGCGGGCGCAAACGCTGGCTGCTGCTTGCCGGCATCCTCGCTGCGCTGGCGCTGTCGGTCGGCCTGACCCTGGTGCAGTGGGTGGTGCTGAAGATGCTGCCCTTCGACAACAAGAGCGAGTTCCAGGTGGTGATCGAGATGCCCGCCGGCACGCCGCTGGAAAACACCGCGGCCGCGCTGCATGAAATGGGCGGCTTCCTGGCGCAGCAGCCCGAGGTGCTGGACCTCCAGGGCTACGCCGGAACCGCCAGCCCGATCACCTTCAACGGACTGGTCCGGCAGTATTACCTGCGCGCCGATGTGGAACAGGGAGACCTGCAAGTCAACCTGGTGGACAAGCACCGCCGCAGCGACCAGAGCCACGTGATCGCGCAGCGCCTGCGCCCCGAACTGGAGAAAATCGGCGCGCGGCACAACGCCCGCGTCAAGGTCGTCGAAGTGCCGCCCGGTCCGCCCGTGATGAGTCCGCTGGTGGCGGAAATCTACGGCCCTGACGAAGCCGGGCGCCAGCAGTTGGCCCAGCGTGTGGCCAAGGCCTTTGGCCAGACGGCCGATATCGTCGGCATCGACACCTCGCTCAGGGAGGACGCGCCGCGCGCGCACCTGACGGTGCGCCGGCAAAGGGCGGAGTCCCTTGGCATCCCGGTGGCCGCGATCGCTCAGACCGTGCATGCCGCGCTCTCCGGCGGGGACGCCGCGTTCCTGCATGACGGCCAGAGCAAATACCCGGTGCCGGTGCGTCTGCAGTTGCCGCGCGACGCCCAGGTCGGACTGGATGCGCTGCTGGCCCTGCCGATGAAGGCAGCCAACGGCCAGATGGTGCCGCTGTCCGAACTGGTTCAGGTGGACCGTGGCGTGATTGACAAGCCCCTGTTCACGAAGGACATGCGGCCCCTGAGCTACGTGTTCGGCGACATGGCCGGCAAGCTCGACTCCCCGTTGTACGGTCTGTTCGCGATTCGCCCGCACCTGGACGAGGCGGCCTTGACCAACACCGGCGAGCTCGGCGAATACTGGATCCGCCAGCCCTCCGACGCCTGGCGCCAGTACGCGCTGAAGTGGGACGGCGAGTGGCAGATCACCTACGAGACCTTCCGCGACATGGGCGCCGCCTACGGCGTGGGCCTGATCCTGATCTATCTGCTGGTGGTCGTGCAATTCAAGAGCTACATGACCCCGCTGGTGATCATGGCGCCGATTCCGCTGACCATCATCGGCGTGATGCCGGGCCATGCATTGCTTGGGGCTCAGTTCACCGCCACATCCATGATCGGCATGATCGCGCTGGCCGGCATCATCGTGCGCAACTCCATCCTGCTGGTGGACTTCATCGAGCTGCAGGTAAGCCAGGGCATGGCCTTCAAGGAGGCCGTGATCAGCTCGGCCGCCGTGCGCGCCCAGCCGATCGCGCTGACCGGACTGGCCGCCATGATCGGCGCCTTCTTCATCCTGGACGACCCGATCTTCAACGGTCTGGCCATCTCGCTGATCTTCGGCATTCTGGTCTCCACCCTGCTGACGCTGGTGGTGATCCCGGTTCTGTATTTCGCGCTGTACCGCAAGCGCATGGCGTCACGTGAACCGCTCGCAGAGGCGGCCGCGACATCCCCCTGATTCCTAACCACCCCAGTCTGAGGAGACACACCATGGCCAATATCGTCATCATGGGCGCCGGCATCGGCGGCATGCCCGCCGCGTACGAAATGCGCGAACTGCTGCCCAAGGAGCACACCGTCACGGTGGTCAGCGCGATGGACTTCTTCCAGTTCGTGCCGTCCAACCCCTGGTTGGCGGTGGGCTGGCGAAAGCGCGAGGAGATCGTGCTGAAGATCGCCCCCTTGCTGGAGCGCAAGGGCATCCAGTTCATCGCCAAACCGGTCACCACGCTGGACGCGGCCGGCAACAAGCTGGTGCTGTCGGGTGGCACGGCTGACGAGCAGGTGCTGCCGTACGACTACCTCGTCATTACCACCGGCCCGAAGCTGAGCTTCGACGAGGTGCCGGGTGCGGGGCCGCATGGCGGCCACACCCATTCGGTCTGCTCGGTGGACCATGCCGAATCCTTCTGGAAGGACTACCAGGAGTTCCTGAAGAACCCCGGCCCGGTGGTCATCGGCGCGATGCCCATGGCCAGCTGCTTCGGCCCGGCCTACGAATTCGCTTTCATCCTCGACACCGACCTGCGCAAACGCAAACTGCGCAACAAGGTGCCGATCACCTTCGTCAGCAGCGAGCCCTACATCGGCCACCTGGGCCTGGGCGGCGTGGGCGACAGCAAGTCGATGCTCGAATCCGAAATGCGAAACCGCGACATGAAGTGGATCACCAACGCCAAGACCACCAAGGTCGAGGCCGGCAAGATGTTCGTGACCCAGCTCGACGACCTGGGCAACGTCTACAAGGAGCACGAAGTGCCCTTCAAGATGTCGATGATGCTGCCCGCCTTCAAGGGTGTGGACGCGGTGGCGGCCGTGCCGGAGCTGTGCAATCCGCGCGGCTTCGTGCTGATCGACGAATTCCAGCGCAGCAAGAAATACCGCAACATCTTTTCGGCCGGCGTCTGCGTGGCGATTCCGCCCGTGGAAGTCACGCCGGTGCCCACCGGCGCGCCCAAGACGGGCTACATGATCGAGACCATGGTCACGGCGATCTGCCACAACATCGCCGATGAACTGGCGGGCAAGCCCGTCACCGCCAAGGGCACCTGGAACGCCATCTGCCTGGCCGACATGGGCGACACCGGCGCGGCCTTCGTCGCGTTGCCGCAGATCCCGCCGCGCAACGTGAACTGGTTCAAGAAGGGCAAGTGGGTGCATCTGGCCAAGATTGCCTACGAAAAATATTTCCTCAGCAAGATGAAATCCGGCAACTCCGAACCCATCTATGAGAAGTACATCCTCAAACTGGTCGGCCTTGTTCGCGTGACCAAGTAAGCCAACCCTTTCACCCCTTTCATTTTTCAATTCCAGGAGGTTTTTATGACCGTTGAACGCTACATCCGCATCATGGCTGGTTTTTTTGTCATGCTGTCGCTGGCTCTTGGCATCGAAGGCAGTCCCATTTTCGTCAGCCCGTGGTTCCTCGCCTTCACCGCCTTTGTCGGCTTCAACCTGTTCCAGTCCGGCTTCACCGGCTTCTGCCCGCCCGGCATCCTGCTGCGCAAGCTCGGCGTGCCGGATTCCGGGCCGTCGTGCAGCCGTTGAGCTATTGCTGACAACGACCCCGCTCGTGAAAGGCTTCGCATGAGTCGCGCTTTTGGTCCCCGCTTTCGTCGCGGATATGCCGCGATCGGTCTCGCACTGGCCTTGTTTGGGAGTGCGCAGGCCGCCATCCTGGACAACAGCATCGCGCTGGACGCGGTCTACATCCCGGCCTTGTCGCTGACCAACGCCAAACCGGGCGACACCGCCGCGGCCGCCAAGGCGCGCGCGGCGATGCAGCGCCTGGACGCTGAATGGCCCGCCCTGCGTGCTGCGCTGCTGAAAGATCTTTCCGGCAAGGCGCCCGCCCAGGCGGCCGCCGCACGCAAGACCCTGGCCCAGGTGGACCATGCACTGGCGGAGGCCCGAAAGGCGATGGCCGCTGGCAACAACGCAGCGGCGCACACGGCCCTGGAGGACGTGCGCATCGACCTGATGAAACTGCGCAGCGCACAGGGCGTGGACTATTTCATGGACCGCCTGACCGCTTTTCATGAGCCCATGGAAGTGCTGGCCCTGGCGGGGAACACCCTCAAGCCGCAGGACCTGACGCCGGCCAAGCGGGCGGAGACGGAAAAGACCTACGCCGAGGCCCACGCCCTGTGGCGCAGCGTGGAACAGAACCTGCCCGATCCGAAGGTCTACCAGCTGAGTGAGGCGCAGCAGGCGCAGTTCAACAAGGGCATGGCCGATGTGACGCAAGCCCTGTCCCGTCTGTCTGACGCGCTGCGCGGCACCGACAACGCGGCCTTGCTGAAGGCGGCCGCCGCCATCAAGCCGCCTTTTGCCCGGACCTTCACCGCGTTCGGCCGCTACAACTGACGCGCCAGCGCCCCTGGCACCCCCCACGACGGAGACACCATGAGCGACACCACCATTCAGGTCACCCTGGTCCAGCAGCACGACTACCGTTTCGACATCCACTTCGGTGGTGATGTGCCGGTCTTGACCGGCGACGAGCCTGCGCCGCTGGGCGCAGGCCTTGGGCCCTCTCCGGTGCAGCTGCTGAGCGCGGCCGTGGGCAACTGCCTGTCGGACTCGTTGCTGTTTGCGTTGCGCAAGTTCAAGCAGGCGCCGGAGCCGATCCGCTGCACCGTGACGGCCGAGGTGGGCCGCAACGCCGAAAGCCGCATGCGCGTGCTGTCGATGAAGGCCGTGCTCACGCTGGGCGTGCCGGCGGCGTCACTGGAACATCTGGAGCGCGTGCTGGGTCAGTTCGAGGCCTTCTGCACCGTCACACAAAGCGTGGGGCAGGGCATTCCGATCACCGTTGAAGTGCTCGACAGCACCGGCGCCCGCCTCAAATAAGCGCGCGGGCCGCCTGTCCCCTTGCATCCTCCACCCGAACCGCAACCATGTCTCATCACGCCACCCCGCTCAAGTTCCTCATGCCCGGCTGGTTTGCCATCGTCATGGGCCTGTGCGGCCTGTCCCTGGCCTGGCACCGGGCTGTACCCTTGATGGGCGAGATGGCCGGCGCCGGCGCGCTGGTCGTGGGTGCGCTGGCCGCGCTGGTGGCGTTGGTGCTGGCCGTCCTGTCGCTGGTGCGCTGGCAGCGTTATCCAAAAGCGCTGGAGGAGGACCTGAACCATCCGGTGCGCCATGTCTTCGTGGCTGCCATGCCGATTTCGCTGCTGCTGCTTGCCACGGTGGCCACGCAGTTGACGGGCCCGTCGCTGGCGGCCAAGGTGCTGTGGGTGGTGGGCGCGGTCTGGCAGTTTGGCGTCACCGTCTGGGCGCTGTCGCGCTGGCTTCGTCCGAACATCGGGGGCAAGGACGGCACCCCGTTCTGGCCGTCCATCACCCCGGCGCTGTTCATTCCCGTGGTGGGCAACGTGGTGCCGCCGCTGGCGGGGGTCACGCTGGGCTTTCCCGAATGGTCGGCGGCGCAGTTCGGCATCGGCCTGTTCCTGTGGCCGGTGGCGCTGACGCTGCTGGCCGTGCGGGTGGGCGTCAGCGGGTTGTGGCCCGAGCGCCTGCTGCCCACGACTTTCATCACCATCGCACCACCGGCCGTGATCGGGCTGGGCGCGTTGCAACTCGGCGCCCCGACGGTGCTGGCCTGGGTCGCCTGGGGCATCGGCTTGTTCTTCCTGGCCTGGTCGGCCAGCGTCTTCAAGCGGGCCGTTTCGCAGCCGTTCACGGTGCCGTTCTGGGCCCTGTCGTTCCCGCTGGCGGCCTTCAGCGCGCTGACGCTGCGCCTGGCCGAAGGCGCCTCGGGCGCCTTCCAGGCGCTGGCCATGCTGCTTCTGGCGCTGAGCTCGCTGGTGATCGCGGCGCTGGCGCTGGCCACGGTGAAAGGCCTGCGCGATGGCAGTTTGCTGGCCCCCGAGCCGATGGCCATGATGAACGTCGCCGGCGCCGCGCCGGACAAGGGAGCCCCGTGATGGCCAACGCGCAACCCCGAAAAAGCGACGCCGACCGCGAGGCAGCGGCTTTGCCCGAGAGCCCCGCTGCCGCGCCAGTCGATTGCGCCACCGGCGGCCTGATGGAGCCTGGCGCCCGCACCGATGTGCTGAACCGCCTGCGGCGCGCGGAAGGCCAGCTGCGAGGCATCCAGCGCATGGTCGAGCGTGGTGAAGACTGCCTGAAGGTGGCCCAGCAGTTCTCTGCCGTGCGCCGCGCGCTGGACAGCACCTATGTGCGCATGACGGTTTGCCTGCTGGAGCAGGAGATCGGCGCACGGGTGGCCCCGGATTCAGCGCTGGCTTCCGGGCTGCCAGCCATTCTGGGCGAACTGGAGACCATGCTGGGGCGGCGTGGTTGACTCGGGGGCCTGTTTTCAGCTGAAAAACAGCCTCATCCCAGCGTCGAATGGCCATGAGCAGCTATCAATACGGGACTGAACAGGCGGGTGTGCCTGCCTGGACGCCCGAATTCCACCCGGCGGGCCGCTGCAAAATGGCCTTATGAGCCCCGATTTCTCCCTGGACCCCGCAGCCCCCGCGCCCCGGCACGCGCCGCACGGCCTGTTGCCGCCCGACGACCCGCAGCGCGCCAGCCTGCACAACGAAGTGCATTCGCGCCCTTCGGCACGGATCCGCGTGCCGGCGCTGATCGTCCAGGTGGCCGTGCTCAATGAGGGCGTCACGCGCGAGATGGAATGCGCGCACCTGCGCCGCCTGCCGGGGCAGCAGGGCCTGGCGCCGGAGCAATTGAACGGCAACTTTCTGCGCCTTCGCTATGCCGATCACACCGTCAAATGGGAGCGCCACACGGAGTTCACGGGCTACGTCATCGTGCAGCCCTTGCCGGATGCCGCCCTGCTCGGCGCACAGGCGCCGGACTTGCTGTCGGCCCCCGCCGTGGCGCCCGAATGGCTGCGCGGCATTCCCGGGCGCACCGTGGCGGCGATCCAGCTGGCCCTGGTCACCGGCGACCTGTCGGACGAGCGCGCGCTCATGAACCTGGGGCAGACCTGGTTTGGCGGGCACACCCTGGTCGCCTCCCAGCTAGGCAACGGGCATTCCTGGGCGCTGACCGAGTTCCGCATCGGAGCGGACGGCTTCGAGCGCATGCTGGTCATCGCGCCACCCGGCACCACTGACACCCGCGCCGGCCGCATCACCCAGCGCCTGCTGGAGCTGGAGACCTACCGCCTGATGGCCTTGCGCGGCGTGCCCGTGGCCAAGGCGCTCGGTCCCATGCTGTCGCAGGCCGAATCGGCACTGTCGGACATCACCGCGCGGCTGGAAAGCAAGTCGGCCTCCGACCAGGACCTGCTGGACACGCTGGTGTCGCTGGCGGCCCAGGTGGAGCGCGCCACGGCCGAGCACAGCTACCGCTTCGCCGCGACGCGCGCCTACGACACGCTGGTGGGCCAGCGCATCACCGAGCTCCGTGAGAAAGCCATCCCCGGCACCCAGATGCTGGGCGAGTTCATGCAGCGCCGGCTTTCACCGGCCATGGCCACGGTGGCAGCGACGGGCCAGCGGCTGGTCTCGCTGTCGGAGCGCATTTCCCGCGCCAGCGCCTTGCTGCGCACCCGCGTGGATATCGCCACCGAAGTGCAGAACCAGCAATTGCTGGAAAAGCTCACCCGCGGCCAGGAGTTGCAGCTGCGCCTGCAATCCACGGTGGAAGGCCTGTCGATCGCCGCCATCTCGTACTACGTGGTCAGCCTGCTGCTGTATGGCGGCAAGGCGCTCAAGGCGTCCGGCGTTCCGCTGAACCCCGAGATCGCCGCTGGCGCCCTCATTCCGTTGGTGCTTTGGGCCGTGTGGCGCACCACGCGCCGCATTCACGAAAGAATTCACGCACCATGAACTTCTGGGACCAGCGTTTTGCCGAGCCGGGCTACAAATACGGCACCGAACCCAACGCCTTCCTGCGCGAGCAGGCCGCGCGCCTGAGCGCGCCCGCCGATGTGCTGGTGCCCGGCGATGGTGAGGGCCGCAACGGCGTCTGGCTGGCGCAGCAGGGGCACCGGGTCACGTCGGTGGACTCGTCCGCGGTGGGCCTCGAAAAAGCCCGGGCGCTGGCCCGGCGCGAGGGCGTGGCGCTGGTGACCGAGCTGGCCGACCTGAGCGACTGGTCGCCAGCGCCCGCCAGCGTGAACGCCGTGGCGCTGATCTACACCCACCTGCCGTCCGGCATTCCCGCTGGCGCGCACCGGCGCCTGGCCACCGGGCTCAAACCCGGCGGCTGGCTGCTGCTGGAAGCCTTTCACCCCGCGCAACTGGCGCACGGCAGCGGCGGACCGAAGGACGCCGACATGCTCTACACGCCCGAGCAGCTCGATGCCGATTTCGCCGGACTGCTCACGCCCGTGTTGTCCTGGCACGGCGAGACCATTCTTGCCGAGGGGCCTGGCCACCAGGGGCTGGCGCATGTCACGCGATGGGTCGGGCGGCGCAATCCACCCGCCATCGCAGCCGCCCACTGAACCCGGCGTACGCCCTTATTCGTCGATCATTCATTCACTTTGCATCAGGAGCGCCCACCATGAAAACCGCCCATGACCTCGTCGTTGCCGCCAAGAGCCGCGTACAGGAGATTCCCGTGCAGGATGCCGAACAGGCGATCCGCGAAGCCGACGTGCTGGTCGACGTGCGCGAGGTCGACGAGTACGCCGCCGGCCACCTGCCGGGCGCGGTCCACATCTCGCGCGGCCTGCTGGAATTCAAGTTCAGCGGCGCCCCCGCGCTGCAGGCGCGCGACCTCAAGGTGGTGCTGTACTGCAAGACCAGCGGCCGCGCCGCCCTGTGCGCCGGCGCCCTGCATGACATGGGCTATTTGAATGTGCAGTCGATCGCTGGCGGCTTCGACGCCTGGGCCGCTGCAGGCAAGCCGGTGGCCAAGCCTGAGGCACCGTCGTTCGACTGAGCACGGCCTGCCCGTGGCGCACCCGGGTGGACCGTCCCGGCGGGAGTGCGGGCGAGTGGCGCAGGCGCCGCGGGGAGCATCAACGCCGGCATTTTGTGAACAAATGGCGCCAGCCCAGCGTGAAATGGTCATTGTCAGCTATTGTTTCAGGACTTTCCACGGTCGGCAGCCTGCCACTTATAGGGCTCAGGCGGCTCCAGCCGCCTTGAGCTTGCGGTAGAGCGAGCGTTCGCTGATGCCCAGCTCAGCCGCCAGCGCGGCGCGGCTGCCCCGGTGCAACGCGGCCCGCTCGCGTAGCGCGGCGTATTCGATGTCCCGCAGGCCGCGCGGCGGATGGGGGACCTTGCGCGCATCCATGTCCTGTCCCGGGCCGGCACACGCCGCTGAATCAGGCGGTGCCGGCGACTGGCCCATGGGGTGAGCCGCCGGGCGACGCCCCGACATCAGCGCCTGTTCCAGATGCCCGGCTTCCAGCGTGTCGCCGTCGCACAGCAGCGCGGCGCGCTCCATCAGGTTGCGCAGTTCGCGCACATTGCCGGGAAAGCCCTGCGCCTGCAGCAACTGCAGCGCGCCCGGGCTGATCATCAGCCGCTTCTGCGGCGCGACCCGCGACAGCAGCGCCTCGGCCAGCAGCGGGATGTCGTCTCGGCGTTCGCGCAGGGCCGGCAAATGGATGGGGAACGTGCTCAGCCGGTAGTACAGGTCTTCACGGAAGCGCCCGTCGTGAATCATCCGGTCCAGGTCGCGGTGCGTGGCCGACACCACGCGGATGTCGGCGTGCCGCGGCTCGGTGCTGCCGACGCGCCGGTAGGTGCCGGTTTCCAGCAGCCGCAGCAGTTTGACCTGCATCGGCAGCGGAATGTCGCCCACCTCGTCCAGAAACAGCGTGCCGCCGCTGGCGGCCTCGACCAGGCCGGCGCGCGCGGTGGTGGCCCCGGTGAAGGCGCCGCGCTCATGGCCGAACAGCTCGGACTCGAACAGGTTTTCCGGCAGGCTGGAGCAGTCCACCGCCACCAGCGCGCGGGTGGCGCGCGGACTGGCCTCGTGCACCGCGCGAGCCACCAGTTCCTTGCCGGTGCCGGATTCGCCCTGCAGCAGTACGGTGGCCATCGATGGCGCGACCCGTGCCACCAGGGCCAGCATGTCCTGAAACACGGGCGCACGGCCAATCAGCCCCTGCGCTGCCGGCTGGCCTTGGGCGATACGCAAGGGCTCCATCTTCTCGATGAAATAGGCCTGCTCGCCGTTTGCGTCAAGTAGCGGGGCCAGTTCGATGGCCACGTATTCCTCGCCTTTGGGGGTGTGGTGCAGGTGCAGCATCCGCTCGCGCTGGCCCGACTCGCGGGACCGCGCCAGCGGACAGGATTCACCCGCCCGGTCGCAGGGCACGTTGAAATGGTGCGAGACCTCGTAGCAGGTGCGCCCCACGACGCTGCGCCCGGGGCTGAACTGCTCCCGGTAGGCGGCGTTGGCCGCCAGGATGCGGTACTGCGAGTCGAACAGGATGTGCGGCTCGGGCAGTCCCTCCAGGTAGGAGGTGAGTTCGGGAAGCAGCTTCATGGCCGCTGGCTTGGGCTGGTGCCGGGAGGGGTGTCAAGAATGGCGGTCATTCTGCCAATTATGGCAAATTTTCTGGCAAAACGTTGGCAGTTTGTCCGGCTGTTTCCTGCAAGCGATTGATTTGAAAAGAACTTTTTATTCCGCGCGCGGTGGCATGGAACTTGTAACGCTCAGTCATGCCAAGGCTTCGGTCTTGGAGATTTTCCTTTTGGTAACGCGAACCCTGCCATGACCCTTCGATCCTTCTCGCTGCAGCAACCGTTGCCGGTGGGTGCGATCGCGTCCGGCTCTCCCTGACATGTACTTTCGTATCCTGCATGACCCCGCCAGCGGCGAGCTGAGCTATCTGCTGGCCGATCTGGATGCCCGCGAGGCGGTGCTGGTCGACCCGCGGGGCGCTGACCTGCCGGTGCTGCTGGCGCTGCTGGCCGAACGGGAGTTGCGTCTGCGTTGGGTGCTGCGGACCCATCACCACGATCACCTGCATCCGCAGGAACCGGTGTGGCTGGCCCGCCTGGGTGCGCCGCTGGTGCAGGGTCAGGCCGGGGCCGGCGCGCGCCTGGGCGTGGACGGCGACGCGCTGCCCTTTGGCAGCGAACTGGTGCGCGTGCTGGCCACGCCGGGGCACACCGGGTTCTGCCTGAGTTATGCCTGGCGCGACCGGCTGTTCTGCGGCGGCTTGCTGGCGGTGGAGGCCTGTCCCCACCAACCGCGCCCCGCGGCGGCGCCGGCGCTGTGGGACAGCGTGACCGCGCGTGTCTTCACCCTGCCGGACGAGACGCTGCTGTTTGCAGGACAGATGGACGGCGGGCGCTGCGTCAGCACGGTGCTGGAGCAGCGGCGCTGGCACCGGCATTTCGCCGACCGCTCGCGCGATGAGTTTCTCGCCCGGATGGCGGGCCTGCCGCTGGCGCCGCGTGCGCTGGCCGAGCTGCCGGCATCGGGCGTCCCTGAATCTGCGGCCCAGGCGCCAATGCCTGGCCGGACCCCGGCCGCGCCGTTTGCGCTGCCGTCCTGAGATCGAACTTCCGGAGTCCATCCCATGAAAACCGAAACCGGCAATGCCGTACACGACAACCCTGCCCCGGCACCAGACGCCGACGGCGAGGTGATCTCCCTGTACCAGGCTCACAAGAAGATCTATCCCCGCAGCGTGTCGGGCGTGTTCGCCAACTGGCGATGGGGCATGGTATTCCTGACCCAGATCGTGTTCTACGGCCTGCCGTGGCTGGAATGGGGCCAGCGCCAGATGGTGCTGTTCGACCTGGGGGCCCGGCGCTTCTACATCTTCGGGCTGGTGCTGTATCCGCAGGACTTCATCTATCTCACCGGCATGCTCGTCGTCTCCGCGCTATCGCTGTTCCTGTTCACGGCGGTGGCGGGGCGCCTGTGGTGCGGCTATGCCTGCCCGCAGACGGTGTACACCGAAATTTTCCTGTGGATCGAGCGCAAGTTCGAAGGTGACCGCTCGGCCCAGATGCGCCGCGACGCCCAGCCCCTGTCGCTGGACAAGGCTTGGCGAAAGGCCGGCAAGCAGCTGGCCTGGGTGGCGGTGGCGCTGTGGACCGGCTTCACCTTCGTCGGCTACTTCACGCCGATCCGATCGCTGGGCCTGGACTTTGCGCAAGGCAACGTGGGGCCTTGGGGCATCTTCTGGACCGGCTTCTACGCCTTTGCCACCTACGGCAATGCCGGCTTCATGCGCGAGCAGGTCTGCA
>NZ_JAKJEW010000011.1:98611-115213 GCF_022705245.1 Candidatus Skiveiella danica
CAAGGGCCTGCAGTACGAGTGCATCGGCTGCGGCGCCTGTGCCGACGTCTGCGACACGGTGATGGACAAGATGGGCTACGCCCGGGGTCTGGTCAGGTACACCACCGAGAACGCCATGAAGAGCCAGTGGACCCGGGCGCAGACTCTGCGCCATGTGCTGCGGCCCCGCATCCTGATTTACACCTCGATCCTGCTGGCGATCGTGATCGCCATGGGCGTCAGCATGGCCCTGCGCACACCGTTCAAGGTCAGCGTGGTGCGCGATCGTGGCGTCCTGGCGCGTATCGTCGAGCGCGGGCGGATCGAGAACGTCTACCAGCTGCAGATCATGAATGCCACCGAGGCGACGCAAAAGTACCGGATCACCGCAGAGGGTCTGCCGGGTCTGGCGATCGCGTCCGAGAACGTCGTGACCGTCGATTCCACACAGGCCGTTCGGCTGGCGGTGCGGGTGCAGGCACCCTATGACGTGGCCGCGCCGGGCACGCATCCGATCCGCTTCGAGATCGAATCGATGCATGCGCCCGGCCACCTGACCGAGAAGTCGATGTTCATGGTGCCGCGCTAAAGTGGCCTTTTCCGTCAGGTCCGTTTGCACGGCCGCGGTGGGCGGCGGCTTCGCCCGCCGGTTCCATTGAATCCGGGAGTCCCATGACGCCATTGATCCGGCCGCTTGCGAGGCGCACCCTGTGCGCCGCGCTTGCGTTGACCCCGCTGTGGATGAGCGCAGCACCTCTTGAGCCGGGTGCCGAGCTGCCACCGTTGAAACTGAACGACCAGTACGACAAGCCGGTCCTGATCGGTCCGGCAACCCGGGTCCTGCTTTTCACCACGGAGAAGTCCACCAGCGATTGGGTCATCAAGGCGCTGAGCTCCAAGGCTTCGGAGCACCCGGGCGTCGTCTATGTGGCCGACATCAGCGCCATGCCCTCTGCGATTGCACGGATGTTCGCCATTCCGAAGCTGCGCGAACTGAGCTTCCCGGTCGGGCTGGCACATGACGCGGCGGCGGTGGCCGAGCTGCCGCGCCGCGCCGGTTCCGTCAGCGTCCTTCACCTCAAGCTTGGCCGGGTGACGAAGCTGCAGTTTGTTCAGACGGAGGCCCAGTTGCTGCAGGCGCTGGAGCTGGCGCCCTGACGTCGGGGCGCGGTGCCGCTGCTGCAAGACACACGACCCCCAGGCGCGCCAGCGCGATTCAACCCACGGAGATCCCATGAAAGCCTTTCAGGACTACTACCCCGAAAACCTTGCCCACTGTTATGGGTGCGGCCGCCTGAACCCGCACGGACATCAGATCAAGACGTTCTGGGATGGTGATGAAACCGTGACCCGGTTCACCCCCTTGCCGCATCACACGGCGGTGCCGGGCTTCACCTATGGCGGCCTGATTGCCTCGCTGGTCGACTGCCACAGCACCGGCACCGCGGCGGCGGCCATGTACCGCGCCGAGGGGCGGGCCATGGACACGCTGCCCCCGTTCCGCTTCGTCACGGGCTCGCTGCATGTGGATTACCTCAAGCCGACGCCGCTGGCCGGCGAACTTGAGCTGCGCGGCCGCGTGAAGGAGATCAAGGGCCGCAAGGTGGTTGTGGAAACCACGGTGCTGGCGGGCGGCGTCGCTACGGCGCGCGGCGAGGTGGTGGCGGTGCAGATGCCCGAGGGTTTCGGGATGCCCGCGGCCTAGAACGCCTCTTTTTCGGCCTCAAGGTACGCCAGACTGATGTACTTGCCAATGTTGCTGTCGAAACCCTGCATGGTGGCTGCGCGGCTGGCCACGCGCGGATCCTTCATCACCATGGCCCGGGCCTCGCCCTCGGTCTTGCCGTCCTTTACGGCCTGCAGGCAGGGCTCCCAGATGCCGGCCAGGAAGGCGCCGTAGGTGGCGAGCAGGTCGCGCCGGGCTTCGCCATGGCCGGGCACCCAGAGCTGGTCACTGGCGGCGGCTTTCAGTGCCGCGTAGAACTTGAAGGTGCCAGGGTAGGAGCCGTCGTCGATATTGGCGATGCGGTTGGTCATCGCGATGTCGCCCACGGCGGTGACCTTGTCTTCGACCACCTCCACGCACAGATCCGACGGCGTGTGCGCGCGGCCGTAGTGGTGCAGCTTGAGCGTCACGTCGCCGAACTTCAGCACCTGGCCCGGCACGGCCTCCCGGTTGGGCGGCACGACCTGGGTGCCGGCCGTGGCCTGGTTGGTCCAGCGCTCCATGAGGTTGCGCCACAGGTTGCCTTCCACGCCACGGATCTGCTCGATGGTGTGGGGCAGGGCGTAGATCGGCAGCTGCTGGCCATAGGCCTGGACGAAGGCGTGGTTGCCGAGCCAATGGTCGCCGTGGTAATGGCTGTTGAATACCGCCACAACCGGCAACGGCGTGACCTTCTTGATCATGCGGATCGCCATCTGTCCGATCTGCAGCGAGCTGCCCGAATCGAGCACCACCACGCCCGCGCTGGTGACCACGAAGATCACGCTGGCCATCATGCCGCGGTTCTCTGGCGTGGGAAAACCGTCCGTGGCGTAGATCAGCCAGACATGCTTCGACAGCTGCTGCGGCGCGATGTCGGGCATGGGAGGGCCCTCGATGAAGTCACCCAGTTGCTGTGCGAACAGGCGGGCGTCGGGCCACAGGCTCAGCGCGGCGATGCCCATTGCGGCGCCGGTGCCCAGCAAGGCGCGGCGGTTGGTCGATGCGGGGCGGGGCGCATTGCGGTGCATGGTCGATTTCCAGAGGGGGGTCAGGGAGCCGCTTCGGGCGGCAACGGTTGATCGCGGTGAGGCAACTCATAGGCGTCGGCCACGTAGGCTGGCCCCTTCATCAGCATGACGATCACACAGCCGATGGCAACGGTCAGCACCAGGGTCCAGTGCAGGACAACCAGGGCGATGGCGAAGTAGTCGGCCAGCGTGACCAGGCGTTCGGTGGCAGCGGTCATCGGATCGGGTGCCCACATCCGCACGGCCACCACGCCCAGCAGGGGCAGCGCCGTGCCGGCGGCAAAGATGGCCGGCAGTTTGCGCCACAGCCCCCACTCCAGACCCGGGGCCGAACGCTGAAAGCCCGGCAGTTTCTGCAACCAGTTCATGGTGTTTCCGTCGTCAAGCGGGTTCCATTGTCACGGAATTGGGTCGGTGGCGAAGATGCGTGGGAAAACCCCTTGATCCCATCGTGGATGGGTCTTCTTTTGCTACAAAAAAGCAATTGAGAGCGGTGTCTCACAAACAGAAAGGCCTGCAGAGCAGGCCTTGAGTCGGGGTATGTGGGGCGTCAGGCGTTGATGCGGCGCACCAGCTGGATCTCTTTCCAGCCGGCGTCACGCCGGGCTACCGGCTTGGCGATCCGGGTGGCGGCCCAGACGGCCAGCGTGATGGCCCAGTGCAGCAGCACGATGGTTGCGGCAAAACGGTTGGCCATGCGCAGGATCTCGGCCGTGCCGTTTGTCATGGGAAGGGGCGCCAGGAGATACATCAAGGCCAGCACGGCCAGCGGGAGCACGGTGCCGACGACGCCGATGATGGTCAGCTTGCGCTGGAAGGCGGTACGGGCGCTTGGAGCGGAAGAAGAAGTCACGTGAATGCGGGTCATGGCTGAACGGGTCCTGGCAGTTCGAAAATTCAAAGTTATGCCGATTCTCGGGTAAACCCTGAACGCAGGGTTTGAGAAAAATCAAACCTTGGTCGAAAAATGGTGCGGCGCAACAGAAGTCGCCCGTCCCATCCCGGTCAGTCGCCGGCTGCTCCGATCACGCCGCCGCCCAGGCAGACCTCGCCGTCATAGAGCACGGCGCTTTGGCCGGGCGTGACCGCCCACTGCGGCTGGTCGAACTGCAGGCTGAAGGCGCCCGACGGATCCAGATCCAGCCGACAGGGAGCATCCACCTGGCGGTAGCGGGTCTTGGCGGCGTAGGCGCCCGGCGCCGGCGGTTCGCCAGCGCACCAGCTGGCGTCGCCGGCTTGCAGCGCGTCGGACAGCAGCCATGGGTGGTCATGACCCTGCACCACGCACAGTGTGTTGTGTTCGAGGTCCTTGCGCGCCACAAACCAGGGTTCGTGCTCGCCGGCGCCGCGCAGGCCCTGAGCCTGGATCGCCTTCAGCGCCGCGCCTTTGGCCTTGAGCCCGCCGATGCCCAGACCCTGGCGCTGGCCCAGGGTGTAGAAGCTCAGGCCCACGTGCTGGCCGATGGTGTGGCCGTGCTCGTCCTTGATCGGGCCCGGCTCCTGGCTGATGTAGCGGTTCAGGAAGTCGCGGAACGGCCGCTCGCCGATGAAGCAGATGCCGGTGGAGTCTTTCTTCTTCGCGTTCGGCAGGCCGATCTCGGCGGCGATGCGCCGCACCTCGGTCTTGTGCAGCTCGCCGACGGGGAACAGGGTTTTCGACAGCTGGGCCTGGTTCAGCCGGTGCAGGAAGTAGCTCTGGTCTTTGCTCGGGTCCAGGCCCTTGAGCAGCTCGTGGCGACCGGTGGCCGGGTTCAGCCGCACCCGAGCATAGTGACCGGTGGCGATTTTCTCGGCGCCCAGGCGCATGGCGTGGTCCATAAAGGCCTTGAACTTGATCTCGGCGTTGCACAGGATGTCCGGGTTGGGCGTGCGGCCGGCCTGGTACTCGCGCAGGAACTCGGCGAAGACGCGGTCGCGGTACTCAGCGGCGAAGTTGACGTGCTCGATCTCGATGCCGATCACGTCGGCCACGGCCGCGGCGTCCACGAAGTCGATGTTGGACGAGCAGTATTCGCTGTCGTCATCGTCTTCCCAGTTTTTCATGAAGATGCCGATGACCTCATACCCCTGCTGCTTGAGCAGGTACGCCGTCACGGCGGAGTCCACGCCGCCACTCAATCCGACGACGATGCGTTGTTGGGCTGTCATCGGGGGATTTTAGGAGGACGGTTCCAAGCGCTTTCTAAACGACCGCCGGTCTCGTGGAAGATCGTACTGCAGCGTGCGAACGGCGCCAGGAGGCACCACCTGGAACGGGCTCATTGCTTAATGCTGATGCCCGCCATCCCCATGTGCATGGCCATGCGCCAGTTCCTCCGCCGTGGCGGCGCGGACTTCGCTGACGGTGCAGGAAAACACCAGCGTGACGCCGGCCAGCGGATGGTTGCCGTCCAGCACGGCCCGGCCGTCCTCGATCTCGGTCACGCTCATGATGTGAGTGCCGTGCTCGCCCGTGCCTTCGAGTTGCATGCCGACCAGCACGCCTTCGGGCAGGTTTTGCAGCAGCTCGGATGTCACCAGTTCGTCGTCGTACTCTCCGAAAGCGTCTTCCGGCTCCAATTGAACCTGCACCGAATCGCCTACGGTCTTGCCGTCCAGCGCGGCCTCGAGCTTGGGAAAGATGCCGCTGCTTCCATGCAGATAGACCAGCGGGCGCTCGCCCGGATCGACCATCTCGTGCTGCGGATCTTTCACCTCGTAATCGAGAGTGACGACGGTGTTGGCGCTGATCTTCATGGCTGGTTTCCGGTTAAGTGATCCGGCTATTGTGTGCCATCATGGCGCTCGTTCAGAGTGCGGAGCGTCCATGGAACTGAGGCAGCTGCGGTATTTTGTGCGGGTGGTCGAGCTTGGCAGCATGAGCCGCGCGGCGCTGGACCTGAACCTGGTGCAGTCGGCGCTGAGCCAGCAGATCAGCCGGCTTGAGGGCGAGCTCTCGGCCCGGCTGCTGCAGCGCAGCCGCAAAGGCGTCACGCCCACCGAAGCCGGGATGGCCTTCTTCCGCGAGGCGCAGCTGGCCT
Source organism: Candidatus Skiveiella danica (assembly GCF_022705245.1). Lineage (NCBI taxonomy): Bacteria > Pseudomonadati > Pseudomonadota > Betaproteobacteria > Burkholderiales > Comamonadaceae > Candidatus Skiveiella > Candidatus Skiveiella danica. The sequence continues at coordinate 104,347 of NZ_JAKJEW010000011.1, forward strand.
TGCGCCATGCTGAGCAGGCCGCTCGTGCAGCCCGCCAGGCGCGCCTGTCGGGCACAGTGAGTGTGGGCCTGGCACCCACCACCGCCGCCGTGCTGGGCCTGCCCCTGATGCACGCCATGCGCCAGCGCTACCCGGATGTTCGCCTGCACATGGTCGAGAGCCTGTCGGGCCATCTGACCCAGATGCTGAACGCGCGCCAGCTCGATCTGGCGGTGCTGTTCGAGACCGATGCCGCGCGGCGCTGGAGCGTGACGCCGCTTCTGGAGGAGAAGCTGTACCTGATCCGTTCCCGCCGGGGCTTGCCTGCGAAGGCGGGCGCGTCGGTTTCGATCGCTGAACTGGCCGATATGCCCTTGATCCTGCCGACCGGCCCGCACGGGCTGCGTAGCACGCTGGACGCGGCGTTTGCCCGCGCCGGGATTCGCCCTGTGCTGGCGGCCGAGATTGATTCTCTGGCGCTGCTGATGGATGCCGTGGACGCCGGGCTTGGTGCCACGCTGCAACCCTGGGCGGCGGTGGGGCGGTTCGCAGACGCCGACCGCCGCTTTCACCTGGCCGAGCTCAGCGACCCGCTGGCCCGGCGGCCCAATGTGCTGTGCAGCCTGTCGGACGACGAGCTGTCGCCGGCGGCGCTGGCGGCGCGCGTGGTGCTGGCCGACTGCGCCCGGGAACGGGTGTTGTCCGGGTTATGGGTTGGCGCCCGACTGATCCATCACGATTCGTGATGCCCCCATGCCGCAGCCGGGCTTCCATCGGGGAGGGGCCGGGTCTACAGTTGCCGCACGCAATCTGCACAACGAGGAGACACCATGGATCTGCAACTCAGGAACAAGACGGCGCTGGTGACCGGCGCCAGTGTGGGCATCGGCCGGGGCATCGCCCTGGCGCTGGCGGCCGAGGGTGTGAAACTGGCCATCACCGCGCGCCGGGCGGAAAAGCTCGAAGAACTGGCTGCCGAGATCGAGGCGACCGGTGGCGCCCGGCCAGTCCTGATCACGCAGGACATGTATGCCGAGGACGCCTCGCGAAACCTCGCGGCGGCGGCCATCGCTGGGCTCGGCCACGTCGACATCCTGGTGAACAATGCCGGCGGGTCGCGCTCGTTCAAGGACCTGCATGTCAGTGAGGAGCAGTGGCAGGAAGCGATCACGCTGAATTTCCACCGTCCGCGCCAGCTCGGCGACGCGTTGATCGACCAGATGATTGCGCGCCAATGGGGCCGCATCATCAACATCACCGGCAAGAGCGAACCCGAGCACATCAATGGCGCGTTCTGCGCCAAGGCCGGCATGCACAGCTGGGCCAAGGGCCTGTCGCGCATGGTGGGCAAGCACGGCATCACGGTGAACTGCATTCCGCCGGGGCGCATTCACTCCGAGCAGATCTTTCGCAACTACACGCCGGAATACCGCCAGTGGCAGTGCGACAACGAGATCCCTATGGGCCGTTATGGCGAGCCTGAGGACCTGGCCAATCTGGTGACCTTCCTGGCGTCGCCGCTGGCCAGTTACATCACGGGTACGGTGATTCCGGTGGACGGTGGCCTGCGCAAGTACCAGTTCTAGCGGCGGGTCAGCCGCCGCACAACGGCCCATCAAACCAAAAGGAGACCCGCATGACACTCAATCGCCGCCAGCTTCTGGCGCTCTCTGGCGCCGCCGCGCTGGCAGCCCCACCGTCCGTCTTTGCGCAATCGGCCTGGCCGACCAAGCCGGTGCGTTTTGTCGTGCCGTTTGCGCCGGGCGGCACCAGCGAGATCGTGGCCCGCTCTGTCGCGGCCGAGCTCACCAAGCAGCTCGGGCAGAGCGTCTACGTCGAGAACAAGCCCGGCGGCGCCGGCGTGACAGCGATGAGCGAGGTGGCCAAGGCTGCGCCCGATGGCCACACGATGATCTTGGGTCACGTTGGCACGCTGGCGGTGAATCCGTACATGCTGAAAAACCAGCCCTATGACGTGAACCGGGACTTCATCCCCGTCACGCTGCTGGCCAAGGTGCCCAATGTCTTCGTGATTCACCCGGACGTGCCCGCCAAGAACTTCCGCGAGTTCGTGGACTACGTCAAGAAGCACCCGGGTGAGCTGAACTACGGTTCGGCCGGCAACGCCAGCGCCGGCCACCTGGCGATGGAGTACCTGAAGCTGGTCACGGGCATGTACATCACCCACATTCCGTACCGCGGCACCGGGCCTCAACTGACCGACCTGCTGGCCGGGCGCACCCAGGCATCGTCGGCGGGGCTGCCGGCGTTGGGGGCGCACATCCGCGCCGGCAAGTTGCGCGCCATCGCGGTGGGCACACAGCAGCGCATCTCCTTACTGCCCGATGTGCCGACAGTGGCCGAAATGGGCTTCAAGGATTTTGAAACCTCGCAGTGGTACGGCATCCTGGTCCCGGCCGGCACGCCGCCCGAGGTGGTGAAGAAGATCCAGGAAGAGTCCTACAAGGCCCTCAAGTCCAGCGCCGTGACCGAGCGCTTTGCCACCGATAACGCCGTTGGCGGTGGCGGTTCGTCTGCCGACTTCGCGGCCTTCATCAAGCGCGAGCAGAAGATCTGGAGCGACATCGTCAAGCGCGCAGGCATCAAGGCGGACTGAGGTGTTCAGTTTGTGGATGGGCGGCTCCCTCCATACGGGCGGGGCGAGCCTGCTTTTGGAGACGCTGTGAAAGTGGATGTTCTGGTGATCGGTGGCGGTAACGCCGCCCTATGCGCCGCGTTGATGGCGCGCGAGGCAGGCGCCAGCGTGATGCTGCTTGAAGCCGCCCCGCCCGAATGGCGTGGCGGCAATTCGATGCACACGCGCAACCTGCGCTGCATGCATGACGCGCCGCAGGATGTGCTGGTCGATGCCTACCCCGAGGAGGAGTACTGGCAGGATCTGCTGAAGGTCACCGGCGGCCTGACCAACGAAAAACTGGCGCGGCTGGTGATTCGCGCTTCGAGCACCTGCCGGCCCTGGATGCGCAGCCACGGCGTGCACTTCCAGCCGTCCTTGTCCGGTGCGCTGCACACGGCGCGCACCAACGCCTTCTTCATGGGCGGCGGCAAGGCGCTGGTCAATGCGTTCTACCGCAGCGCCGGCAAGCTCGGGGTGCGAATCCGTTACAACGCGCCGGTGGAGCGGCTGGAGCTCGAAGACGGCCGGTTTGTGGCCGCCCACGCAAGCATCAAACAAGCCGACGGGCGCATCCGCCCTGAGCGCATCGAGGCCCGCGCGTGTGTGCTGGCCGCGGGCGGCTTCGAGTCCAACATCGACTGGCTTCGGGAGGCCTGGGGCCAGAACGTGCGCGGTGAATGGCCAGCCGACAACTTCCTGATCCGCGGCACGCGCTTCAACCAGGGCGTGCTGTTGCGCCACCTGCTGGACGATCACGGCGCGGACCGAATCGGCGACCCGACCCAGGCGCACATGGTGGCCATCGACGCGCGCGCGCCGCTGTACGATGGCGGCATCTGCACGCGCATCGACTGCGTGTCGCTGGGCGTCGTCGTCAACGGCGAGGCGCTGCGTTTCTATGACGAGGGCGAGGATTTCTGGCCCAAGCGTTACGCGATCTGGGGGCGTCTCGTGGCCCAGCAGCCGGGGCAGACGGCGTATTCGATCATCGACGCCAAGGCCATCGGCCGCTTCATGCCGCCCGTGTTCCCGGGCGTGAAGGCAGACAGCCTTGCCGAACTGGCGCGCAAGCTGGGCCTGGACGAGGTCACCTTCATGCGGACCCTGGACGACTACAACGCCGCGTGCCGCGTTGGCACCTTCGACCACACGGCGCTGGACGACTGCCACACCGAAGGCTTGACGCCCGCCAAGACGCACTGGGCACGCCCCATCGACACCGCGCCGTTCTACGGCTACGCGCTCAAGCCCGGCATCACCTTCACCTACCTGGGCCTGAAGACCGACGAGACCGCCGCCGTGCGCTTTGGGGGCCAGCCCAGCGACAACCTGTTCGTGGCGGGCGAGATGATGGCCGGCAACGTGCTCGGCAAGGGCTACACCGCCGGTGTCGGCATGTCGATCGGCACGGCCTTCGGGCGCATTGCCGGCACGCAGGCGGCGCAGGCCGCCTTGCGCCAGGGAGCGGCCCATGCAGCAGCTTGAGGCCCTCACCCGCGACGCTCGGGCACTGGCAAGCGGCGCGCCGGTGCTGAGCGCGCCCGAAGACGAGGTGGCGCGCCAGATGCAGATCTGCAATGCCTGCCGCTACTGCGAAGGTTTTTGCGCGGTGTTCCCGGCCATGACGCGACGGCTCCAGTTCGGCAAGGCCGACATCCATTTCCTGGCCAACCTGTGCCACAACTGCGGCGCCTGCCTGCATGCCTGCCAGTACGCGCCGCCGCACGAATTTGCCGTGAACGTGCCGCGGTCCATGGCGCAGGTGCGCGGGCAGACCTATGCCGACTTTGCCTGGCCGCCCGCCCTGGGCGCGCTGTACCAACGCAATGGACTGACGCTGTCGCTGGCCCTGGCTGCGGGGCTGGCGCTGTTCCTGCTCATGGCGCTGGCCATCAACGGCACCCTGATGGGCGGCGACCTGGACGGCAACTTCTACAAGCTGTTCCCGCACAACCTGCTGGTGGGCCTGTTTGTCCCGGTGTTCGGTTTCGCGGTGCTGGCGCTGGCCCTGGGCGTGCGCAAGTTCTGGCGCGAGGTGTCGCTGGCCACCAGCGGCGCCCCGGTCAACGGGCCGGCGGCGGCCGAAGCGGCTGACAACGTGCTGCGTCTGAAATACCTCGGCGGCGGCCATGGCAAGGGCTGCAACAACGCCGACGACGCCTGGACACTGTGGCGCCGGCGCTTTCACCACGCCACCTTCTACGGTTTCATGCTGTGCTTCGCCGCCACCAGCGTGGCCACGCTGTATCACTATGTCCTGGGCTGGTCGGCGCCGTACAGTATGACCAGCCTGCCAAAGCTGCTGGGCGTGTCGGGCGGCATCAGCCTGCTCGCGGGCACGGCCGGGCTGTTCTGGCTGAACCTCAAGCGCCATCCCCTGCACGGCGACGCCGCCCAAAAGCCGATGGACAGGGGCTTCATCGCACTGCTGTTCTTCACCAGCCTGACCGGCCTGGCGCTGATGCTGGGGCGCCAGACGCCTGCGCTCGCCGCCTTGCTGGCCGTGCACCTGGGCGCGGTGATGGCGCTGTTTGCGACGCTGCCCTATGGAAAGTTCGCCCACGGTGTTTTCCGCACCGCGGCCCTGTTGCGGCACACGGTGGAGAAGCGGCAACCGACAAATCTTCAATTGGGGGATGAGTAAAGTCCGCCGGACCATGCCCAAGTCTGCGGAAACGGCCTTTCAGCGTGGAATATGGCTCAAAAGACCATCATCCCAGCGTGAAATGGTCATTGTCTGCTATTAATTCAGGACTTATTCAGGTTGCCAGCTCCACGTCGGCGTGGATCAGCGACAGCGGAAAGCGCTGGCCGGCCAGATGGTCCTCGATGCAGCGCAGCACCAGCGGGCTGCGGTGGCGCGCGGCGCTGCCCCGCACTTCTTCAGGGGTCATCCACAACGTGCGAACGATGCCTTCGTCCAGCGGTCGCGTCGCGTCGAACGCGCCCAGCTCCCCGGAAAAGGCAAATCGCAGATAGGTGATGTCCTCGCCGGTCGCGACGCGCGGCACGCGGGAGAGGTACACGCCGACCAGCGCCGAGGGCGTGAAGGCGTGGGCGGTTTCCTCCAGGGCCTCACGCGCGCAGGCCTGCTCCGGCGTTTCCCCGCAGTCCAGGTGACCGGCCGGGTTGTTCAGGCGCAAGCCTTCGGAGGTGTGTTCTTCAACCAGCATGAAGCGGCCCTCGCGCTCGATGATCGCGGCGACGGTGACGTTGGGTTTCCATCGGGTGCTCATGGCGGCGGATTATGTGGGATTGCGCTTTCATTGATGCAGGTCATGGATGCCCATGGTCTTGGGGGCGTCAATTTCAGGTAAGCTTTCGCCCGCTGTGGGCCTGTCCCGTACAAGGTCCCCTGACCCTGCCCGGCCGCAGCAATAACAAAGTCGAGGAGTCGCTTTATGCAAACTGGCGTATCTGCTGAGACGACATCGGGCGCGAGCCCGGTCGCCGCCGCCCCTGAAACCCCCAAGCCTGTCCAACGCATTGGCGTTCCGCGAGAAATCTTCGCTGGGGAGAAGCGGGTTGCCACGGTGCCAGAGGTCGTCGAGAAGCTGGTCAAACTAGGGTTCAAGGTGGTGGTTGAATCCGGCGCCGGCGACCTGGCCAATTGTGGCGACGACACCTACCTAGCCGCTGGCGCGGAAGTGGTCGAAGGCGCCGCAGCGCTGTGGGCCGCGTCTGACATCGTGTTCAAGGTGCGCGAACCGAGCGCCGACGAAGTTGCCCTGATGCACGAAGGGCAGACGCTGATCAGTTTCATCTGGCCGGCCCAAAACCCCGAACTGATGCAGCAGCTCGCGGCGAAAAAGGTGACCGTGCTGGCCATCGATGCGCTGCCGCGCATGCTGTCACGCGCCCAGAAAATGGACGCGTTGACCTCCCAAGCGGGCGTTGCGGGCTATCGCGCCGTGATCGAGGCCGCCAATGCGTTCGGCCGCTTTTTCGCGGGCCAGATCACGGCCGCGGGCAAGGTGCCGCCGGCCAAGGTCTTCATTGCCGGCGCCGGCGTCGCCGGTCTGGCCGCCATTGGCACGGCCGTGGGGCTGGGCGCCATCGTGCGGGCCAACGACACCCGGTCCGAAGTGGCCGACCAGGTCGTGTCGATGGGTGGCGAATTTGTGAAGGTCGACTTCGAGGAAGAGGGCGGTGGCGGTGGCGGCTACGCCAAGGTGATGAGCGAGGGGTTCCAGCAGGCTCAACGCGAGATGTATGCCAAGCAGGCCCGGGAAGTGGACATCATCATCACCACCGCGCTGATCCCCGGCAAACCAGCGCCCCGCCTCATCACCGCCGAGATGGTGATGAGCATGAAGCCCGGCAGCGTGATCGTCGACATGGCTGCCGAACGCGGCGGCAATTGTGAGTTGACCGAGCCCGGCCAGGCCGTGGTGAAGCATGGTGTGACCATCGTTGGTTACACCGACCTGAATTCGCGCCTGGCCAAGCAATCTTCGACGCTTTATGGAACCAACCTGTTCCGGCTCGCTGAGGAGTTGTGCAAGACCAAGGATGGTGTCATCAACGTCAACATGGAGGACGATGCCATCCGCGGCCTGACCGTCATCAAGGAAGGCAACATCACCTGGCCAGCGCCGGCGCCCAAGCTGCCGGCAGCCGCGCCGGCCGCCGCCAAGCCGGCCGCAACGCCGCAGGCCAAGAAGGGCCATGGCCACGGGGCCGCGAGCGAACCGATGGCGGGTAACAAACTGGCGATCATGTTCGGGGTGGCTGCCGCGCTGTTCTGGTTCGTCGGCGCCCATGCACCCGCAGCCTTCCTGGCCCACTTCACGGTGTTCGTGCTGGCCTGCTTCGTCGGGTACATGGTCGTCTGGAACGTGACGCCCGCGCTGCACACGCCGCTGATGAGCGTCACCAATGCCATCAGCAGCATCATTGCGATCGGGGCCCTGGTGCAGATTGCGCCACCCCTGGGTAGCAGCGGGCTCCCACCGAATGAGTGGATACGCTGGCTGGCCGTGGTCGGGATCGTGCTCACCACGATCAACATGTTCGGCGGATTCGCCGTCACCCAGCGCATGCTGGCGATGTTCCGCAAGTAAGCCGAAGGGAAACGACATGTCTGGAAATCTGGCAACCGTCTCCTACATCGGAGCAACGATCCTCTTCATCCTGAGTCTGGGGGGGCTTTCCAATCCTGAGACGTCGCGTCGGGGCAACCTGTACGGGATCATCGGCATGACCCTTGCCGTGCTGGCCACCGTGTTCGGCCCCAAGGTCACCCCGGGCGGCTACGCCTGGATCATCGGTGCGATGGCGGTCGGCGGCGCGATCGGCATCTACGCAGCGCGCACCGTGCAGATGACGCAGATGCCCGAGCTGGTCGCACTGATGCACAGCTTGGTGGGCCTGGCCGCGGCGCTGGTGGGTTTCGCCAGCTACATCGACACCTCCAACCCGTTGACGGGCGCCGAGAAATCCATTCACGAAATGGAGATCTATATCGGCATCCTGATCGGTGCGGTGACGTTCTCCGGTTCGCTGGTGGCGTTTGGCAAGCTCAACGGCAAGATCGGCGGTTCGCCCATGCTGCTGCCCGGGCGCCACTGGCTGAACCTGGCCGGCCTGCTGGTGGTGATCTGGTTCGGTCGCGAGTTCCTGAATGCGCACACCATCAGCGATGGCATGGTGCCGCTGATGGTGATGACGGCGATTGCGCTGCTGTTCGGCATCCACATGGTTATGGCCATTGGCGGCGCCGACATGCCGGTGGTGGTGTCGATGCTCAACAGCTATTCCGGCTGGGCTGCGGCGGCGACCGGCTTCATGCTTTCGAATGACCTGCTGATCGTGACCGGCGCGCTGGTCGGATCCAGCGGCGCCATCCTGTCCTACATCATGTGCAAGGCGATGAACCGCAGCTTTATCAGCGTCATTGCCGGCGGCTTCGGCACGGGGGGCGGAACGCCGGCACCCAAGGGCGACGCGGCGCAGCCGGCCGGCGAAGTGGTGCCGGTCAGCAGCGCTGAGACTGCGGAACTGCTGCGCGAGGCCAAGAGCGTGATCATCGTTCCGGGCTACGGCATGGCGGTGGCCCAGGCACAGCACACCGTGTTCGAGATCACGAAGTTCCTGCGCGAAAAAGGCGTCAACGTGCGCTTCGGCATTCACCCGGTGGCCGGGCGCATGCCCGGGCACATGAACGTATTGCTGGCCGAAGCCAAGGTGCCCTATGACATCGTGCTGGAAATGGACGAACTCAACGACGACTTCCCGCAGACCGACGTGGCGATCGTGATTGGCGCCAATGACATCGTCAACCCGGGTGCTCAAGACGATCCGAGCAGCCCGATCGCCGGCATGCCGGTGCTGGAAGTCTGGAAGGCCAAGACTTCCATCGTCATGAAACGCAGCATGGCCTCGGGCTATGCCGGCGTGGACAATCCGCTGTTCTACAAAGAGAACAACCGGATGCTGTTCGGCGACGCCAAGAAGATGCTGGACGAGGTGCTGACGGCGCTGAAGGCCTGATCGTTGCGCAGCATTGGCCGATCAAAGGACTCGCAAGAGTCCTTTGTGCTTTTGGATTGCCGGAGTTGGCGCACGCCGCTGTTCGAAAGGCGGAGACTGCTTGTCTGGGCGCCAGAAGTTTGGCGAGAAGGTTGGTTTGAGCATTGGCGGGCCAAAGTCATGTCGTTGTTGGTGAGCGCAGCCATCGACCCTTCGTTGCTGCGACTTTATGGGTTCAGCACCCCGCGCAGCGCGGCAGATTTGAGTTTTCTCAGCGATCTTCGTTTCTGCTGGTCTGTATTGAGCCCATTCTGCGCAGATTGAGAGCCATGCAAACGAGCTTCAACTCGGCCTGTGCCTTCTTCAATCTGCATGCTTAATTGTCCGACGTCCCCCCATTTTCAGTAGCACTGGGCTTTGGAGTCCGGGGTTAATTTAACTGGTTTTTGAACCAATGTTTTTGCATAAGCTGTCGGTGTCAGGCCACCCAGTGATGTCTTTGGTCTGTACTCCCTGCGCCAGGATTCCACAACGACTCGGGCATGCTGCATGCTTGTAAGTCAGGCTCTTGATGCTGCGCCCCTCAGCCGTGCGGTCGAACACAAAGTCCATGGACCACACCGGGTTAACTGCTGTGGGGCGCTCCAAAGGATGTCGGTCGCTTATTGGAATTTTTTTACGCCTGCGCTTCTTCACCTGCAAGCCGGCTTCGACATACAGGCGGTCTACGCGCTTGTGGTTGACGAGTTCACCGGACTGGCCCAGCTTAAGATAGATCATGCCGGCGCCATACCGTCGATGCCGCTGGGCCAGGGCGACAATCTTTTCCTTGAGCGCACAGTTGCGATCCTGGGCAGGCTCATAGCGGTAGGCACTGGCACTCATGCCAATGACACGCAAGGAACGACGTTCGCTCAGCCCTTGGCTGACCATGTGGCGCACCAGTTCACGTCTGGCCGATACGCTCACCACTTTTTTCTCAAGGCTTCTTTCGTCACCTTGGTCTCCAGCATGGCTTCGGCCAGCAGCCGTTTGAGGCGAGCGTTTTCCGTTTCAAGCTCCTTCAGGCGCTTGGCATCAGACACGGTCAATCGTGACCTGCCCCCATTCACCGTACCAATCAAAAGTGGAAGTCCGGGTTCAAGGGTAATCGATTTGTCATTGAGTTAAAGGGTGTTGAGCTGCATCGCCAGCGCGCTGGCGATGCAGCTCGGCGAATCGAGCCGGGGGGATGCGCCCCAGGCTGCTGTGGGGCCTGACTTCGTTGTAGTCCTTTCGCCATATGGCCACGGCCTCACGCGCCTGGAGCAAGGTCTGAAACCAGCCGTCATTCAGATGCTCGTCACGGAACTTGCCGTTGAAGCTCTCGATGTAGCCGTTCTGCATCGGGCGTCCAGGCTGGATCAGGATGTGGCGAATGCCGTGGGTCTGCACCCAGGCCATGAACGCCCGGCTGGTGAACTCCGGGCCGTTGTCGGTGCGCACGGCTTGCGAGTAGCCACGAAACAGCGCTGCCCGATCCAGAACGCGGGTCACGTACTGGCCTGAAATGCCGAAGTCCACCGCAATGTCCACGCTCTCGTGGCTGAAATCGTCGGCCACGGTCAGGTACTTCAGGCGCCGGCCTCCAGAGAGGCTGTCGCTCACAAAATCCACGCTCCAGACCTCGTTGACCGTGCGTGCCAGTTGCCGCGGCACCCGCTCGTTGACAGGGCGCTTGCCCTTCTTGCGCCGGCGCACAGTCAGGTTGGCTTGCCGGTAGAGGCGGTACATACGCTT
>NZ_JAKJEW010000120.1:0-673 GCF_022705245.1 Candidatus Skiveiella danica
TTCATTTGACGTGGGGAGTACACGTCGAGAAGGACGACCGCGATGCCCGCGTCGGTCAAAGCATCCGCCCACTCTGGAAAGTTTGGTCTGGCTCGGCCGTCAGGGAAGTACAGGCCTCCTGAGTGGTGGATAAGCACGAGCGCGGGCACCTTGTCGCGGGTATCGTTCGGCAAATACAGTCTCGCCCTACCAGTGATGTCGGCCACACGGGCGACGTGCGGATCGGATGGATCGCGCCACTTAACTACGTGGTACCAAGCCAAATCGAACCGAGTAGCGAACTGGAACTTTCCATCATCAAACTCACGCATCGAGTCGATCTTTGGCCCATTGCCGAAAATCTGTGCGTTTGACAAGAACGAGACGGTAGTGAGAACGATGCTCAAAACAATCTTGACGAGTATTGCGTTCATATCGGACTCCCGTTAATTTTCGTTCAGTGACCTGCCCCCATCCACCGTACCAATCAAAAGTGGAAGTCCGGGTTCAAGGGTAATCGATTTGTCACTTGGTGGTTTGAGCGGCTTGCATCCGGTCAGCCATGACCGGGCGGAGGAGATATGGGCCTTCCGGGCCTGTCCGAACGAGCCTTAGCGCCGGTTCAGCGGCTGCCCCAGAGGCTGCCCCAGAGGGCCGCGCCCACCACCAGCACGGCCGCCACCGCCACGTTCCA
>NZ_JAKJEW010000121.1:0-671 GCF_022705245.1 Candidatus Skiveiella danica
TGCGCGACCGTTCAGCCCGCCTGGCCGCTGCGCTGCGTGCGCTGGGCGTGGGCCGCGGCAGCACCGTCAGCGTGATGCTGCCCAACACGCCCGAGATGGTGGAGGCGCACTACGCCGTGCCGGCGCTCAATGCCGTGCTCAACACGCTGAACACTCGGCTCGACGCGCCGCTGCTGGCCTGGCAGATGCACCACTGTGAGGCCAGCGTGCTCATCACCGACCGCGAGTTCGCCACCACCATGGGCCCGGCGCTGGAGGCGCTGCGCACGGTGCACGGCCGCGATGTGGTGGTGATCGATGTCGACGACAGCGAGTACACCGGCGCCGGCGCACGCCTGGGCACGCTGGAGTACGAAGCCCTGCTGGCCGCGCATGCGCCGCTGATCGCCGTCAGTTACACCAGCGGCACCACGGGCGATCCCAAGGGTGTGGTCACGCACCACCGCGGCGCCTACCTGAACGCGGTGTGCAACGCCGCCACCTGGACCATGCCGCAGTTCCCCGTCTACCTGTGGACGCTGCCGATGTTCCACTGCAATGGCTGGTGCTTCCCCTGGACGGTGGCGATGCAGGGCGGCACCCATGTCTGCCTGCGCCGGGTCGATGCCGCGGCCATCCTGGAGGCGATGCGCAACCACGGCGTGGACCACTACTGCGCCGCGCCCATCGTG
>NZ_JAKJEW010000122.1:0-668 GCF_022705245.1 Candidatus Skiveiella danica
GCAGCGGTACAGGCCGCGCTCGACGCCTTTGGGCAGCTTGACATCCTGTGCAACAACGCCGGCATCACCCGCGACGCGCGCCTGGTCAAGATGACCGAGGAGCAGTTCGACCAGGTGATCGCCGTCAACCTGAAGGGCGTCTTCAACATGACGCAAGCCGTCGCCCCGCACATGGTCGAGCGCGGCTACGGGCGGATCATTATCACGTCGTCGGTCGTGGGGCTGTACGGCAACTTCGGCCAGACCAACTACGTCGCCACCAAAGCAGGCGTGATCGGCATGACCCGTGTCTGGGCGCGCGAGCTGGGGCCGAAGGGCATCACCGCTAATGCCGTCGCGCCGGGCTTCATCGCCACCGAGATGGTCAAGACGATGCCGCAAGAGGTGCTGGACAGGTTCATCGGCATGACGCCCGCGCGTCGCCTGGGCGAGCCGGAAGACATCGCCAACGCCTTCCTCTTCCTGGCCTCGGACGAGGCGTCGTTCGTCAACGGGGCGGTGCTGAGCGTGGACGGCGGGCTGGTGATGTAGGGGCGCTGCCCCGCTGCCTGGCGTGGGGGCGTATCGCCATGCGCCCCCACGAAACGGGTGAAGGTGTTCCTGGTGTGCCCGGCGGGTGGAGTACAATAGAAACAAAAGGGAAAGGGACACACCTCTATCTCTAAACT
>NZ_JAKJEW010000123.1:0-656 GCF_022705245.1 Candidatus Skiveiella danica
GTGCCGGGAATGAAGGGTATCCCCGCGCGCTCCATGATGTTCCGGGCCACGACCTTGTTGCCCAGATCGCGGATGACTTGGGGCGGCGGACCGATGAAAATAATCCCCGCCTTTTCGCAGGCGGCGGAAAATTCCGGGTTTTCGGCCAGAAATCCATAGCCGGGGTGAATGGCGTCGGCGCCGGTCTTCCGGGCCGCCCAGATGATCTTGTCGATGTCAAGGTAATCCTTGCGGGGACCCTCGCCGATCATGACAGCTTCGTTGGCCTGGCGGACATAATAGGCTTCCGCATCGGCCTGTTCGTAAACGACCACGACGTCCAGGGACATTTCCTGGACCGTGCGCATGATCCGCAGGGCAATCTCGCCGCGATTGGCAATGAGCACTTTACTGATCTTCCTGTTTCTCTTCTTCATCGGATTACCTTCCCTTGAAAGGAGTTACATTTATCGATATAAGTCGGCCTTTATACTTATTGCCGGAATTTCTGTCAACATCATTATTGTAAACGAAAATTGTCTTGACATCGCGGGAATTGTTAAGCTAAACAGGCCGATCACAGTGCCAATCCTACCATTGCGCCATAGAAAGGAGAAGTCATGGCCAAATATGACTCCAAGTCATTAAGAAACATCGTAATCGTCGGACACGGATCC
>NZ_JAKJEW010000124.1:0-652 GCF_022705245.1 Candidatus Skiveiella danica
GTGGTGCCGTTTGGGCAGCCACCGACTCTCTGATCCGGTTGAGCTCAGGCAATGAGCGTGCAAACTCTGTTCCGATCGCCGGGCGCATACCGGTGGCTGCCTCCAGCCTGTCATCAATGCCCATGACCAGCCAGCCCTCTTCGCGACGGTGCAGATTGGCTTCGTTGGCCAGCGCAGAGACGTACTGCGCCATTTGGTCAAAGCTGAACGTCTGCCCGGCACGCTTGAACTCCAGCCACTCCGTCTCCGTGGGCATGCGTCGAAGTTCATCCAGAAAGTCGCCCGTCACCTCGTTCATCCCTTCACCTTGCCTTCACGTCATACGGAATGTGCTTGAACACCACATTGCCTTGAGCCAGCCGGGCGGCGCCCAGGCGGCACGCCTCGCCGTAGACCACCAGCGGTGCGTCGGGGTGGGGCGTGGCGGCGTGCAGTTGCAGCAGCGACTGCAGCACCGCGTGCGTGAGCACATTGCCGCCCGCCGGGCGCTTGTCGCCCAGGATGCCGTTGAACAGCAGGTAGTAGGCCGTGCGGCTGCGCAGCACGGGGGGCGGGGGCGCCGTGGTGGTGGACGCGGTTGCTGCTTCGTCACCCCCCTCCGTGCGGGCTGAGCCTGTCGAAGCCAGGGAACTGCTGCCCTGCAGCCCTTCGA
>NZ_JAKJEW010000125.1:0-651 GCF_022705245.1 Candidatus Skiveiella danica
GAGGCCATCATCGGCCGCGAGCTGGCCGCCGACCTGGGCCTGCGCGTGGGCGACCGCCTCACCCTGCGCACCGGCCTGGTGAGTGACGCTGCGCGTGTGACCGCGCTGGTGGACCTGGGCGTGAAGGACCTCAACCGCCGCACCGTGATCGTGCCCCTGCGCGCCGCGCAAAACCTGCAGGGACTGCCCGGCGGCGCTACGCACCTGGACCTGACGGTGACCGACGTCTGGGCCGCGCAGGCCCTGGCCGACAGCCTGCGCCGCCAGCACCCGCTGCGCGTGGAAAGCTGGCAAGAGAGCAACGCCCAGCTCAGAGCGTCAGTACCACCATCATCCGCGCGGTGGTGCTCGTGGTGGTGGTGCTGGGCATTGCCAGCGTGCTGGTGGTTTCTGTCGTGCAAAAGGGGCGCGAGATCGGCATCCTGCGCGCCATGGGCGCCACGCGCGGTCAGATGCAGCGTGTCTTTCTGCTGCAGGGCGCGGTGGTGGGGGCGCTGGGCTCCTTGCTGGGCATCGCGCTGGCGGTGGCGCTGGTCTGGGCCTTCACCACGTTTGTGCGCGGCTCGGATGGGCTGCCGCTGTTTGCCATCACCGTGCCGGTGCCCACCGCGCTGCGCGTGGCGCTGATCGCCACGCTCTGCGGGGTGATCA
>NZ_JAKJEW010000126.1:0-370 GCF_022705245.1 Candidatus Skiveiella danica
CCGCAGGAGACAAGGTCTTCGTCTTTGAACCGGAAGGTGCGACATTCGACCCGGCAATCCCGGTGACCATCACCTTCACAGCTGAAGAATGGGCACTCCTCTTTGGAGGGGGGAATGTCACCCAGATCCAGCGCTTCGACACGACCCTGAACGCCTGGGAGCCTCTTGCAAACCAGAACGTTGATGAAACAGCACGCAGCATCACCGGATGGACGACGAAGTTCAGCACCTTTGCTCCCATAACCGTCGCAAAGTCGGTCGCGAACTTCACCGCGAATCCCACATCCGGAAACCTGCCACTGACGGTGCAGTTCACCGACACCTCGACGAACGCACCGACCTCATGGTTCTGGGAGTTCGGTGACGGTGT
>NZ_JAKJEW010000126.1:422-651 GCF_022705245.1 Candidatus Skiveiella danica
CGCCGCCGGGGTCTACACGGTCAACCTGACAGTAACAAATGCTGCCGGTTCCGATATACTGACCCGCGCGGGCTACATCACCGTCAGCCAGGGTGGCGGCGGTGGAGGAGGCGGTGGCGGTGGCGGTGGCGGTGGCGGTGGCGGTGGCGGCGGGACTGTCGTCAAGGCAGAAGAGGTTGTCGGATCCGCTTCACTCCAGACTGATGCATCCGGCCAGCTCCTGACGTCA
>NZ_JAKJEW010000127.1:0-646 GCF_022705245.1 Candidatus Skiveiella danica
CGTGACCCGGTTCATCGTGGACCGGGTGAATCCCCAACTGCATGAAACCGTCCTGGACCCGGCCTGCGGCACCAGCGGCTTTCTCGCCCATGTGATCGAACACAAGCGTTCCCGGTTCGTCAATTCCCCGGCGGACGAAGAAATCCTCCAGGCCTCCATCCGCGGCGTCGATAAGAAATCCCTGCCCTATATGCTCTGCATCACCAACATGATCCTCCACGGCATCGACACGCCCACCAACATCCGGCACGACAACACCCTGGCCCGCCCCTTGCGGGACTATGCGAACAAGGACCGGGTCCACGTCATCGTGACCAATCCCCCCTTCGGCGGCATGGAAGAGGACGGCATCGAGAACAATTTCCCCGCTACCTTCCGCACCCGGGAGACCGCCGATTGACGGGCATTCCCGTGCATGCTGACGTTGCCATGACCGGGGAAATAACCTTGCGGGGGGAGGTAACCATTATCGGTGGCCTCAAGGAAAAGCTACTGGCGGAATGCAACCTCCATACGATCGTCCGCCTCCCCAACGGCGTCTTCAACCCCTATACGGGCATCAAAACGAACCTCCTTTTCTTCACCAAAGGGCAACCGACGGAACATATCTGGTACTACGAGCATCCCTATCCGGCGGGCGTGAAGA
>NZ_JAKJEW010000128.1:0-243 GCF_022705245.1 Candidatus Skiveiella danica
ACCTGGCGAAATTTCTGTTCATGGGCGATGACGTTTTCAAACAGGTCAGCGTGTTATCTGGCGGTGAACGCGGACGGCTGGCCCTGGCTTGCCTGGCACTGCAGGGCGCCAATCTGCTGCTGCTGGATGAACCGACCAACCACCTGGACCTGCCATCGCAGGAGATTTTGCAGCGTGTGTTGGCGGAGTTCCGCGGCACGGTGCTGCTGGTTTCGCACGACCGCTATCTGGTGGACGCGGTGG
>NZ_JAKJEW010000128.1:356-643 GCF_022705245.1 Candidatus Skiveiella danica
GCACTTACAAGGGTAATTACAGCCAGATGCGCGCAGAGCAACGCGAGCTCGAAGCGCTTAAAAATGAAACGATAGCCGGGAAGAAAACTGAAAAAGCGGCAGAATCCCGGCAAACCCGAAAGAAAAGCATCAATCCGCGGGTGCTGCGCGAGCTTGAGGAGCAGATCAGCCGGCTGGAAGAAGAGCTCGAGATCGTCTCAGGCAAGCTGGAGAATCCATTGGAAGCGGTGGAGTCCATTTCAGACCTGGGCGCTCAGTACAACACCTTAAAAAACGCGCTGGATGAG
>NZ_JAKJEW010000129.1:0-318 GCF_022705245.1 Candidatus Skiveiella danica
CTTCTTGCCGTTGGGCGTGCGGCCCACGGCCTGCAGCACCACGGATACGGATAGACGGATAGGAAATTCAACCGCATGAGGCCAAGTATGGCACGGGTTGGGTGCATCAAAGCGGTCTTGATTTCAGTGGTTTGGCGCGACGAAGGCCTTGGATAGTGCAGCCGCTGCGTGGGCGCTGGTTTTTGGTCCGTCGCAGCCGCAGGGCTACCCCGCAGCGTTGTGAAATCGCTGCATCGGCCCCTCACCAACTGATGCGCTGATCGGCCTCGAAGTCCGGTGCCGGTTGTGCGGCCAAGTCCCAATCTGGCTCGATCTGGG
>NZ_JAKJEW010000129.1:359-638 GCF_022705245.1 Candidatus Skiveiella danica
CCCGCCTGCGCATCACATTCATCCCACAGGGGTGGCCCGCGTGCCGGGGTGATGTGGGGCGGCTCTGCATCCACCCCGATGTGATCGAGGATTTGGCGGATATCCGCACTGTGCGCGATGAAGGCGATGATGTGCATCAGCCCACCACAGTTTGGGCACACAAGCGGAAACACCTCGTAAATGCGGGCAATCAGCACCGCCCAGAGGTAGTGGGCCGCGCGTTTGGGCGGTGCGCTCGCCTGCTTGGGCTCTGGTGTGTTTGCTGGTCCGGCTGCGGAT